>NZ_JBQPTH010000029.1:0-26120 GCF_052220245.1 Geobacillus sp. BK01 | reverse complement strand
CAGGGAACGAATTCCTGACAACCTCATATGGCCTAGTGGTGATAGCGGAGGGGAAACACCCGTTCCCATCCCGAACACGGAAGTTAAGCCCTCCAGCGCCGATGGTAGTTGGGGCCAGCGCCCCTGCAAGAGTAGGTCGCTGCTAGGCAATCTCATTCACCAGGGAGTAGCAACACGCCTAATTCCCTTTTTTCTTTTTTGGACGGATATTTATCGTAGGACTGCCCAGGAGGCCCAGCGGCCTCAACAGGGCAGTCCTTTTGCTTTGCATTAGCCGGTTTTTTGGCATCGTCAGTGGCAACGTGGTGGTTCCTTATGGTAAAATTTCAAAAGCGAGAGTAAAGATGATAAAATGGGATAAGGTGGAACGCCATGAAGCAGTTTGAACTTACCGTGCATTCTCCGGAAGAGACGAAAGCGGTTGCCCGCCGGCTTGCAGAACGGCTTCGTCCAGGGATGGTCATCGCGTTAGAAGGTGATTTAGGAGCAGGGAAAACGACGTTTACGAAAGGGCTTGCCGAAGGGCTGGGCATTACGCAAAACGTCAACAGTCCGACATTCACGATCATCAAGCAGTATGATGGACGGCTGCCGCTTTACCATATGGATGTATATCGTCTTGAAGACGAATGGGAGGATCTTGGGTTTGACGAATATTTCAATGGCGACGGTGTTACAGTCGTCGAGTGGGCCCATTTGATTGCGGGCCAGCTGCCTGAGGAGCGGCTGACTGTTTCTTTGTTTCGCTATGGCGGCGATGAACGGAGACTTGTGTTTGAGCCGTTAGGGCGGCGCTATGAACAGCTATGCAAGGAGATTTTTGCGTCATGAAAATATTAGGGATTGATACATCAAATATGCCGCTTGGCATTGCTGTGGCGGATGGGGATGCCATTAAGGGGGAACTTGTGACGAGTGTAAAAAAGGATCATTCCGCCCGGGCGATGCCGGCTATTGAATCGTTGCTTCGGCAATGCGGGATGGCGCCCAATGAGCTCGATTTAATCGTTGTCGCCAAGGGTCCCGGATCTTATACTGGGGTGCGGATCGGTGTGACTATTGCGAAAACACTTGCTTGGTCGCTCGGCATCCCGATAGCCGGTGTATCGAGTTTAGAGGTGCTTGCCGCTAATGGCCGTTATTTTCCCGGCGTGATCGTTCCTCTGTTTGACGCGCGGCGCGGGCAGATTTACACTGGGTTGTACCGGTACGAGAACGGAGCCCTCCGTTGCCTCGAAGCGGACCGGATTGTAGCGGCGGACAAGTGGGCCGATCATTTACGCAGGCGGGAAGAGGATGTCTTGTTCATCGGGACGGATGCGCCGGTATATGGTGAACTGTTTCGGAGCCGCTTAGGCGGGCGGGCTTTCCTCGCGCCGCCGCCGTTAACATTGCCGCGGCCAGGTGAGCTCGTCATGCTTGGAAAAGAGAAAGAACATGAGAATCCGCATACGTTTGTGCCAAACTATATCCGCCTTGCGGAAGCCGAAGCGAAATGGCTTGCGAGACAAAAAGGGGACGGGGACGATGGGGATCGATGTACAATTCCGGCTGATGACCGTTCATGATATCGATGAGGTCGTGCAAATTGAACGGGCGTCGTTTACCGCGCCGTGGAGCCGGGAATCTTTTTACAACGAACTGATGTACAACCGTTATGCCAAATATATTGTCATGGTGTATCGCGGACGGATCATCGGGTATGCGGGGATGTGGCTCGTGATTGATGAAGCGCATGTGACGAACGTCGCCGTGCTGCCGCAGTTTCGCGGACAAAAGCTCGGCGAAGCGCTTATGCGCCGCCTGATGGAAACAGCCAGGCAGCATGGGGCGGCGACGATGACGTTGGAAGTGCGCGTCTCGAACCATGTCGCCCAGTCGTTGTACCGAAAGCTCGGGTTTCGCAATGGCGGCATCCGCAAACGGTATTATCCGGATAATTTTGAAGATGCGCTAGTGATGTGGGTGAAACTGAGATGAATGAAAACGTGCATGTATTAGGGATTGAAACGAGCTGCGATGAAACAGCGGCGGCCGTGGTGAAAAACGGAAAAGAGATTTTATCGAATGTTGTCGCATCGCAAATGGAAAGCCATCGGCGGTTTGGCGGCGTTGTGCCGGAAATTGCCTCGCGCCACCATGTCGAACAAATTACACTCGTCATTGAGGAGGCGATGCAGCAGGCTGGCGTATCGTTTTCCGATCTTGATGCCATTGCGGTGACGGCCGGGCCGGGGTTGGTTGGGGCGCTTCTTGTCGGGGTGAACGCTGCCAAGGCGCTCGCGTTTGCCCACGGCTTGCCGCTTATCGGGGTGCATCATATTGCCGGTCATATTTATGCCAACCAGCTCGTGGCGGAGATGAAATTTCCGCTGTTGGCGCTTGTCGTTTCCGGCGGGCATACGGAGCTTGTTTACATGGAAGGACACGGGGCGTTTCAAGTCATTGGCGAGACGCGCGACGACGCAGCTGGCGAAGCGTATGACAAGGTCGCCCGGGCGTTGCACTTGCCGTACCCAGGGGGGCCGCACATTGACCGGCTTGCCCATGAGGGGGAGCCGGTGATTGACTTGCCGCGGGCATGGCTCGAGGAAGGGTCGTACGATTTTAGCTTCAGCGGCTTAAAATCCGCCGTGCTCAATGTGCTTCATAATGCGAAGCAGCGCGGTGAGGAGATTGATCCGAAGCAGATGGCAGCGAGCTTTCAAGCGAGCGTCATCGATGTGCTAGTGACGAAAACCGTGCAGGCGGCGAAACAGTACGGTGTGCAGCAAGTGCTGCTCGCCGGCGGGGTGGCGGCCAACCGCGGGTTGCGGTCCGCGCTGCAAGACAAAATGAAAGAGCTCCCGGATGTGGAGCTGGTCATCCCGCCGTTGTCGTTATGCACCGACAACGCGGCGATGATCGCCGCGGCCGGAACGGTAATGCATCAACAAGGCAAGCGAGCCGACCTAGCACTCAATGCCAATCCAGGCTTGCCACTTATGTAGTTGAAAATAAAGAACAAAAGGGTGGTTGCTTGCAGTAGGCAAGAGAACCGCCCTTTTTGTTTAGGGAGCAAGTTTTGGTTGTCTTCGATCGAAAGGGGTTGTGTATATTTTTATCCACAAGATGTGGGCAATGTGGAAAAGGCGAGAAAATACTACAAACATAAGGGCAGCAATACACAGTGCGTTTTGGGCAAAAGGAAGGGATTGTTTGTGGATAATGTGGAAAAGTCGGTGAATAACTTATATTTCACAGGTGGAATTGTGGATTTTTTTGTGGATAATGTGACTAACTTAAAAAAACAGCCCGCCACGATCACGGGCGGGCTATGGGGATGGGGTTATAGTGAAGTGTAAAGCTGTTCCCATTCGGCCAATAACTTTTCCACTTGTTGTTTTCGCTCTTCGTTTTGTTGCGACAACTGCTGCACGGTTTCATAATCGCCATAAACAGACGGGTCGCATAATTGCTGTTCCACTTCGGCGATTTGCGCCTCAAGCGCCTCGATCTCAGCCTCGATCTCATCCAGACGGCGTTGGCGCTGGCGCTGCCGCTTTTTCTCTTCCTTTTCCTGTTCATAAGTGGATTTGGTCGATTCACTGCTGTCCGGCGTTTTGTCCGGGTGGGCGTTGAGGCGCGCCAGTTCGCACATTTCCGCTTTTTTGGCGATGTAGTAATCGTAGTCGCCTAAATATTCGGTGAGGCCGCCGCTTGATAGCTCGAACAGCTTCGTCGCAATTCGGTTAATGAAATAACGGTCGTGGGAGACGAACAAAATGGTACCTGGATAGTCGATGAGCGCTTGTTCGAGCACCTGTTTGCTGTCGAGATCCAAATGGTTGGTCGGCTCGTCCAAAATAAGAACGTTCGCCTTTTGCAGCATCAGTTTGGCGAGCGCCAGGCGCGCCTTTTCCCCGCCGCTTAACGCCGAGACCGGTTTTAAGACGTCATCGCCGGAAAATAAAAAGTTGCCGAGCACGGTGCGGATTTCTTTCTCGGTTTTGTCCGGGTAGGCATCCCATAGTTCATCAAGCACTCGTTTATTCGATGATAAATCGGCTTGATTTTGATCATAATAGCCGATTTGGACGTTTGAGCCGTAGCGGAGCCTTCCTGCTTGGACAGGAAGCCGACGGGCGACCGCTTTTAGCAATGTTGATTTGCCGATGCCGTTCGGTCCGACTAAGGCGATGCTTTCTCCACGCGTGATGCGAAAGCTGATTTGACGGATGACGGGTGTTCCCTCGCCGTAACCAACGGTCAGTTCTTCGGCGGTAAGCACTTCATGGCCGCTAGGCCGTTCGATCGAGAAGGAAAAGGAGGCCGATTTCTCATCTCCAGTGGGGCGTTCGAGCCGTTCCATTTTTTCTAGCTGTTTTCGTCGGCTTTGCGCTCGTTTGGTCGTCGAGGCGCGGGCGATGTTGCGCCGGATGAAGTCTTCGAGACGGGCGATTTGTTCTTGCTGTTTCTCATATCGTTTTAACTCTTGTTCATATTGCTCGGCCCGTTGTTCCAAATAGCGGCTATAGTTGCCCGTATACCGCTTAAGTGTCGCGTTGGACAGCTCGTATACCTCAGTGACGACTTTATCCAAAAAGTAGCGGTCGTGGGAAACGAGCAGGACGGCGCCAGGGTATGCCTGCAAATATTGCTCCAACCAAGAGAGTGTTTCAAGATCCAAATGGTTGGTCGGCTCGTCTAAAATCAGCAAATCCGGCTTAGATAATAGAAGTTTTCCGAGGGCGAGCCGCGTCCGCTGTCCGCCGCTTAGCGAGGAAACGGGCGTTGTTTTGTAATCGTATGACGAAAATTGCAGCCCGTGCAAAACAGAGCGGATGTCGGCTTCGTACTGGTAGCCCCCTTGTTCTTTGTACTGCTCTTGCAGTTCGTCATAGGCTTTGAGCGTTTTTTCGTAGCGAGATGGATCGGCGAGCACATCCGGGTCGCCAAGTTGGGTGCCGAACTCTGCCAACTGTGCTTCGATCGCCCGAAGCGGTGCGAACACGTCGAGCATCTCGTCCCAAATGGAACGTGACGAGTCAAGACTGCTGCTTTGCGCCAAATAGCCCATTTTGATATGGCTCGGCTTGATGATTTCGCCGCTGTCGTAAGAAAGTTCTCCGGCGATGATTTTTAACAATGTCGATTTTCCTGCGCCGTTGCGGCCGACGAGGGCAACTCGGTCGCGGGACTGTATTTCTAGTTTTATATTCGATAAAATAAGGTCAGCGCCAAAATATTTCGTGAGCTGGTGCACCTGCAAAATCATCATGTCGTTTCACCTCTCGGAATAGTTTAACGTATGTCGTCAAAACGGTCAAAGACAGATAATGAAAAATCGTGTATAGTTTATAAGTGGAGGAGATTGTCTTGTCGTCGTTTACTCATTTCAATGAACAAGGACGCGCGAAAATGGTCGATATTACCAACAAGGAAGACACGGTACGGGTGGCAGTGGCAAAAACGAGCATCACCGTCAGCGAAGAGATTTATGAAAAAATAACGAACAACGCCATCGGGAAAGGGGACGTGTTGGCCGTGGCCCAAGTGGCCGGAGTGATGGCGGCGAAAAAAACGGCCGATCTCATTCCGATGTGCCATCCGCTCATGTTAAAAGGCGTCGATATTGCCTTTGCTTGGGAAAAAGAGGCGGAAGCGTATAAACTTGTGATGACCGTGACGGTCAAGACGAAAGGGAGCACAGGGGTGGAAATGGAAGCGCTGACGGCCGCCTCGGTGTGTGCGTTAACCGTGTATGATATGTGCAAAGCGATTGATAAAGGGATGATCATCGGTCCGACGTATTTGGTCGAAAAAACGGGCGGGAAGTCCGGCCATTATCGACGGAAAACCGATTAGTTGGGGGATGAAACCATGAGCAACGAACAACCGAAAATTCCGCAGGCAACCGCGAAACGGCTGCCGCTGTATTACCGGTTTTTGAAGAACTTGCATGCGTCAGGCAAACAGCGTGTATCCTCTGCCGAGCTAAGCGAGGCGGTGAAAGTCGACCCGGCGACGATTCGCCGCGACTTTTCGTATTTTGGCGCCCTCGGCAAAAAAGGGTACGGGTATAATGTGAATTATTTGTTGTCGTTTTTCCGCCAAACGCTTGAAGAGGATGAAGTGACGGAAGTCGCCTTGTTCGGAGTCGGCAATTTAGGCACCGCCTTTTTAAACTACAACTTTTCGAAAAATAACAACACAAAAATTGTCATGGCGTTTGATGTCGATGAACGGAAAGTCGGATCGACAGTCGGCGGTGTGCCAGTCTATCATCTCAATGAGCTCGAGGAGCGGCTTGGCGGCGATATTCCGGTCGCCATTTTAACCGTGCCGGCCGCGGTGGCCCAAGCGCTTACCGACCGCCTTGTCGCCCGGGGGATTAAAGGCATTTTAAACTTCACCCCGGCGCGCTTGAATGTACCGAGGCATATCCGCGTCCACCATATCGATTTGGCCATTGAATTGCAGTCGCTCGTTTATTTTTTGAAAAATTATCCATCGCCATCATAAAGGAGAGAATAAAGCGTGAAATACATTTTGATTGTCCTTGTGATTTTGCTGCTGTTTGGCGCGAAAAAATTGCCGGAGCTCGGGCGGTCGTTCGGCCAGTCGCTGCGCGAGTTTAAAGATGCAACGAAAGGGTTGGCCGATGACGAGGAAAACAAAACCGACCGGTGACAAGGCAGGATGGGGAAACGATGAATGACAAAGAAATGTCGGTGTATGAACACCTCGGAGAGCTGCGGAAACGGCTTATCATCGTGCTTCTCTTTTTCGCCGCGGCGCTCATTGCCAGTTTCTTCTTTGTCAATGACGTTATTGTGTATTTGCAGCAGACCGCCGAGGCAAAACAACTAACGATGAACGCTTTCCGTCTCACCGATCCGATTAAAGTATATTTTCAGTTTGCCTTTGTGATCGCCGCTGTGCTGTCTGCTCCGGTGTTGCTGTACCAAATTTGGGCGTTTGTCAGCCCAGGGCTGTATGAAAAAGAGCGGCGGGTGACGCTCAGCTATATTCCGGCGTCGATCATTCTATTTTTAGCTGGGGTTAGTTTTGCGTATTTCGTCTTGTTTCCATTTGTCGTCCGGTTTATGAATCAGTTGGCGGAACGGCTCGGCATTCAACAGATGATCGGCATTAACGAATATTTCCAGTTTTTGCTCCAGCTCGTGTTGCCGTTTGGCATTGTGTTTCAGCTGCCGATTGTTGTGTTGTTTTTCACCCGTTTAGGATTGATTACGCCGCAACTTCTTGTTCACATCCGCAAGTATGCGTATTTGGCTCTGTTGATATTGGCGGCGGCCATTACACCGCCAGATGTGTTGTCGCAAGTGATCGTCATGATTCCACTGACGCTTTTGTATGAAGGAAGCATATGGATTGCAAAAATTGGCTATCGAAAGGCACAATTAGCGGCGGAGCAGGAAAGCGTTGATTCACGTTACGGACAACAGCGAGAGGACGGTTGATACGGCGCCAGGCAAAAACCCTCCCCAACGGGAGGGTTTCATCGTCTTGGTGTGAAGAACAGGCGAAGGGCAGTGCTGAAATCAAAAGCGGCCAACGCTGCCAACGCGATCGTCGTGACATTCCAAATGGTTTCATGGACGCTTTCAATCGCCAAATACGTAAACAGGAAGCCCAAGATGAAATACGGGAGCGAAAACAGCCGCGGGTGGCGCGTCATAGCCAAAACCTCCAAACAGCCAACGGCAGTTCCGCCTGACGCATCATGTTTTCCAATTCATCAGCCAACAAAATTTGAACGACAACGACAAACGTATTCATCGCTACGTGGGCGAACATTGGCACGAAAATGCGCCCGGTTTTGGCGTATAAAAAGGCGAATACCATCCCCATGGACGTGTACAAAAGCAAATGTTCCGGCTCCATGTGCACGATGGCGAACAGAAGAGAGCTGACCAGTGCCGCAAACCAAAAGTTGTACTTTTCATAAAGCGAGCCAAAAATGATTTTGCGGAAAATGAGCTCCTCTAAAATCGGGCCGACGATCGACGTGACGACGACGAGCAATGGCGTCAGGCGGATGATGTCAATGATGTGCTGTGTGTTTTCCGAGCCTGGCTCGATGCCCAATAGACGCCATTCGATATTGGCAGCAATGCTTTGCGATGCGAGCGCCAAAAAGACGCCCGAGATCGCCCACATCCATGACGAAGCAAGCGACAGACGCCGCATCGCCCGCTCATCGCGGTCGCCGCGGAGCAACCATAAAATGATGGCAAAAGCCAATAAAAAGCTGATGACCGCCCAATACCCGGAGGCGATTTTCGCTGCTTCAAGGCGTGTTTGTGCACCTTGACCAACGCCGAGGGCACGGAGGAGCGGCACGCCGACAAAGGCAGACAGCTGCATGGCGATATATGTGATAATGACATACCAGTAGTGGCGTTTCAAATCACTTTACCCCTTTATTTCAAATATATCCGTATTGTAGCACATGTTCCGCGAAATGATAAGAAAAGCGCGCCTATCAGAGGCGGATCGTGATGGCAAAAAAATGAGCAGACGCTGTTTATCGGTTTCGGAAATGTGCAATAATGAAAACGGGTTCGAGCGGACAGGCGCATGGGCTGAGGGGGCGGTTCAGCTCATTTTCTCCTTTCCTCTCGTATAAAAGAAAAACAGTTATTTTTTTGTATTTCCTACTTGCAAAACGGAGAAGAGTTCATTAATATTATAAGTGTGTTAGCACTCGATTGTGATGAGTGCTAATAAGAACGGTGAAAACTATCGTTAAGGAGGTTGTTTCCCGTGTTGAAGCCATTAGGCGATCGTATTGTCATTGAAATCGTGGAAACCGAAGAAAAAACGGCCAGCGGCATCGTGCTGCCGGATACGGCGAAAGAAAAGCCGCAAGAAGGCCGCGTCGTTGCTGTCGGCACAGGCCGCGTGCTCGATAACGGCCAACGTGTCGCGCCGGAAGTCGAAGTCGGCGACCGGATCATTTTCTCGAAATATGCCGGCACGGAAGTGAAATACGACGGCAAAGAATACTTAATTTTGCGTGAAAGCGATATTTTAGCCGTCATCGGCTAATATATGCGTTTACCACATAAACATTCTGAAAAACATACGAAATACGCAACTTTATTCATGACACGAATACTTAACTTTTTTACGGCATGCAGTGCGACTAATTCATAAGGAGGTAACGGGGTATGGCAAAAGAAATTAAGTTCAGCGAAGAAGCGCGCCGTGCGATGTTGCGCGGGGTGGACAAACTCGCAGATGCGGTGAAAGTTACGTTGGGTCCGAAAGGCCGCAACGTTGTATTGGAGAAAAAATTCGGTTCTCCGCTCATCACGAATGACGGGGTAACCATTGCAAAAGAAATCGAGCTCGAAGATCCGTTTGAAAACATGGGCGCGAAATTAGTCGCTGAAGTCGCCAGCAAAACGAACGACATCGCTGGGGACGGGACGACAACTGCTACCGTATTGGCGCAGGCCATGATTCGTGAAGGCCTGAAAAACGTAGCAGCCGGCGCGAATCCGATGGGCATCCGCCGCGGGATTGAAAAGGCGGTGGCGGTTGCTGTTGAAGAGTTAAAAGCCATCTCCAAACCGATCAAAGGGAAAGAGTCGATTGCTCAAGTTGCTGCGATCTCGGCGGCTGATGAGGAAGTCGGTCAATTGATCGCTGAAGCGATGGAACGCGTCGGCAATGACGGCGTCATCACGCTCGAAGAATCGAAAGGCTTTACGACAGAACTCGATGTTGTCGAAGGGATGCAATTCGACCGCGGCTATGTTTCGCCGTACATGATTACGGATACGGAAAAAATGGAAGCTGTTCTCGAAAATCCGTACATCTTGATTACGGACAAAAAAGTATCGAGCATCCAAGAACTGTTGCCGATTTTAGAACAAGTCGTCCAACACGGCCGTCCGCTCTTGATCATTGCCGAAGATGTCGAAGGCGAAGCATTGGCAACGCTCGTCGTCAACAAACTGCGCGGTACGTTCAACGCGGTAGCCGTTAAAGCGCCTGGCTTCGGTGACCGCCGTAAAGCGATGCTCGAAGACATTGCGATTTTAACAGGCGGTGAAGTCATCTCCGAAGAGCTCGGTCGCGAACTGAAATCGACAACGATTGCGTCGCTTGGCCGTGCGTCGAAAGTGGTCGTGACGAAAGAAACGACGACGATCGTCGAAGGCGCTGGCGATTCTGAACGCATCAAAGCGCGCGTCAACCAAATTCGTGCGCAGCTTGAAGAAACAACGTCTGAATTCGACCGCGAAAAACTGCAAGAACGCTTGGCGAAATTGGCTGGCGGCGTAGCAGTGATCAAAGTCGGCGCGGCAACGGAAACGGAATTGAAAGAACGCAAACTGCGCATCGAAGACGCGCTCAACTCGACTCGCGCTGCAGTTGAAGAAGGCATTGTTGCCGGCGGTGGCACGGCGTTGATGAACGTTTACAACAAAGTCGCGGCCATCCAAGCAGAGGGCGATGAGGCAACGGGTGTGAAAATCGTCTTGCGGGCGATCGAAGAGCCGGTTCGCCAAATCGCGCAAAACGCTGGTTTGGAAGGCTCGATCATTGTTGAGCGTCTGAAAAACGAAAAAGCAGGTGTTGGTTTCAATGCGGCAACGGGCGAGTGGGTAGACATGATCGAAGCCGGTATCGTCGACCCGACGAAAGTAACTCGTTCGGCGCTGCAAAACGCTGCATCTGTTGCCGCCATGGTGCTGACAACAGAAGCCGTTGTGGCTGACAAACCGGAGGAAAATAAAGGCGGCAACCCGAGCATGCCGGACATGGGCGGCATGATGTAATCTTACCGCAAAAAACCTTGGAACACTGGGGGTTTCCCCGGTGTTCTTTTTCTTTTGGCCGCATTTTGACCACGAAAATCATCCATGTTGGATCAAAACTCCTATTGCTTGGATGTGATTCATATTTTTCTTTCGTGAAAGAGCCATTTATCTACAGTTTGAGGGGAATATATAGGCCGTTGCTCGTCACGGATTTTAAGGGAGGAGAGGAGAAAGATGAACAACGAAAAAGAAGGCGGAGCGAACCGCCTTTTTGGCCATGTGATCGGTGAAAATCAATCGCGTTTTTTCTTGTCACTGAAGCGTTCGCCCGGGTAGGAGAGCGTTCAGTTTTTTTCTGCAACTTTTAGCTTTTCTTTCTTTTCATTTTTGGCTTTTTCGTCCCATTTGAATACTTTGTTCAGCCATTTATAAACACTTTTGCTCTCTCTTGCGAAGAGCGGTCCTAATATAGCAAGCATAAGAACGTAAAGGGCTGTAAACGGGGTTAGTATAGGGTTTAACCCTGCTGTAATCCCCAGGTTCGCCACAATAATGGAAAACTCGCCGCGCGCCGTAATCGTTAACCCGATGTTTGTGGAGGCTTTGTGGGATAAACCTGCTCTTCTCCCGGCTATCATGCCGGCCACCATATTGGCGATTAAGGTCACGACGACAGCCCCTAAGGAGAGCCAAAACGCATCAATTAAAGTGGAAGGGTCAATACTCAATCCGAAGCTAAAGAAAAAGACGGCTCCAAAAAAGTCTCGGAACGGAATCACTAAATGTTCAATGCGATCGCGATGTTCCGTTTCTGAAAAGACAAGCCCGAGCAATAAGGCGCCAATAGCCTCGGCAACGTGAATGGTTTCGGAAAAACCGGCAATAAAAAACAGAATGGCGAATATGACGATGATAAATATTTCATCGGATTTAATGTTTAGCCATTTATTGAGCAAAGGTGCTCCTTTTCGGGCGACGACAAAAAACAGCAACATGTAGCCGACGGACGTTAACACAGACAAGCTGATTCCCAAAAATGAGGTGGAACCGGAAAGCAAAAAGCCTGAGATTGTCGTTAAAAATAGTGCTAAAAAAATGTCGTCAAAAAGGATCATTCCTAAAATAAGCTCTGTTTCCGGATTGGCGGTTCGTTTTAAATCGACGAGAACTTTTGCTACAATCGCGCTCGACGATACACTAAGAAGTCCGGCAATAATAAGCGTTTCTGACCAAGGCATTCCGACGATCCGGCCGTAAAGCAGCCCTAAAACGAAGTTTAACGCGACATAAAAGCTTCCGCCGATCACAATGTTTTTTCCGGACTTAATCAACTTGCCTACAGAAAACTCGAGACCTAAATAAAAGAGTAAAAATAGCACCCCGATTCTTCCTAAAAATTGGATGATTTCATTGCTTTCGATAAAGGTTAAGTCAATGATCCCAATCGTGGGGGCATGAGGACCTACTATCATACCGATGATAATGAGAAAGGGGATAATCGAGAAATTCAACCTGTTAGCGATCATGGCTCCGATAGCAATTAAAACGAGCGCAGTTCCCACTTCCAATACTAAGTGATCCATTTATTTACATCACTCCTTATTCGACAACAATTTGCTGATAATTTCCTTAATCTGTTGCCTTTCTCCAGATATCACTAATGTATCTCCGGCTTCAATCACTGTATCTGGTCCAGGATTATGAGATTTTTGGGAGTGTTTCTTTTTAATGGCAATCACTGTAACACCAAATTGGCTTCTTATATCGAGATCACCGATTTTTTTATTGACAGCGGGGGCGTTTGGCTCCACCTGAAACCATTCGATAATTAAATCATCAAAAGCAAATTCAACGCTCTCAAGCGCCTTTGGTTTGTAGGCCATTCCCCCGAGTATGCCGGCGATTTGCCGCGCCTCTTGGTCGCTTAATGTGACACTGCTGACCACTTCATCGTAATCGTCGGAATCAAAGTGATAAATTTCCCTTCTCCCATCATCATGGATCACGATGACGAGTTTATCTTGGTTTCGAGTAATAATTTCGAATTTACAACCAATTCCCGGAAGTTCGCTTTCTCTAATATTCATGACCATGCTCCTCCTTGTGAATGTTTGTTTATTAATAAAGGTGCCGGTTTAGGTGTAGGCACCTGTATCGGACAAGTAGTTCTTGATTTGTATTGATCAGAGATGATTTACAATCATTTTTAATTTGGTTTTTAAGCGGACGTGTGCGTGGACGATGAGTTAGTTTATGTATAGTCTACCCATATTGGTGCAAGTCATCCCTTTTTGGTTCATCACCAAAAGATGTACTTGACTTTTAAAGACAAACATGATAGCAATGTTGCTCAAAGAGATGTGTGGTATAAAAAGGAAAAATGCTGTTTTGATTTTCTCTATCATGATCGTCTTTCTTTGTCAAGTACACTTTGTGGTGAAGAGCCCCCTTTTTGTAAAAATAGGGTTAAATTCCATAAAATATACTTAAAAAGAAAAACATCCAAGTAGAGGAAACTAAAATCACTATTTCCCTACTGAATTATTGGATATCGTATTTTGTTAAATATTGGTGCAAGATTTGTCTTGAAAATGCAAGTCCCCTTTTTGATGATGGGTCAAAAATTTTTTAATGGAATATTTTTTAGGTAAAAGGAATGATATTACTTTTCTGTTTTGTTGTTTTATTTATGATTTATTATAACAGTTAAAATATCTTTTTTCATCGATTTTGACTTGTTGAATGGGGCAAAACGGGAATAACAACATAATGAAGGCGTTTACTCGAAGGAGGATCATCCGATGAACGAACGAATTGAACGCGATTCGCTCGGTGAGGTGCGGGTGCCGGCCGATAAGTACTGGGGTGCGCAGACGGAGCGAAGCCGGCAAAACTTTCGCATCGGCACGGAAACAATGCCGTTGGAACTCATTTACGCCTACGCTGAGCTGAAAAAGGCGGCGGCCGTCGTCAACCATCGGGTTGGGAAATTGAGTGAAGCGAAGCAACAGGCGATTGTCGCCGCGTGCGAGGAAATTTTGGCGGGCCGATGGGATGACCATTTTCCGCTCGTCGTCTGGCAGACGGGAAGCGGGACGCAGACAAATATGAATGTCAACGAAGTGGTGGCGAGAAGAGCGAACGAGCTGCTCGCGGACGGTGAGGGGAGCATCCATCCGAACGATGATGTGAATATGTCACAAAGTTCGAACGACACGTTTCCGACAGTGATGCATATCGCGATCTACACAAAAATTCAAACGCACCTTCTGCCAGCGCTTGACGGCTTGATCGAAACGTTTGCTGAGAAAGCACGCCAATATGAGAAGACGATCAAAATCGGGCGCACCCACTTGCAAGATGCCACACCGCTCACGTTTGGGCAGGAGATTTCCGGGTGGCGGACGATGCTTGGAAAAAGCAAAGCGATGATCATGGAGGCGAGTGAGAAGCTGCTTGATTTGGCGATCGGCGGTACGGCGGTCGGCACCGGGATCAATGCGCCGCCGGGATTTGGCGAGCAGGTAGCCGAGCAGCTAAAAGCGCAAACCGGTTATCCATTCCGCTCGGCGGCGAACAAGTTCCATGCGTTAACGAGCCATGATGAGATCGTGTACGTCCACGGGGCGTTGAAGGCGCTCGCCGCCGATTTGATGAAAATCGCCAATGACATCCGCTGGCTGGCAAGCGGACCGCGCTCGGGGCTTGGCGAAATCATCATTCCGGCGAATGAACCAGGAAGCTCGATCATGCCGGGCAAAGTGAATCCGACGCAAAGCGAAGCGATGACGATGGTCGCCGTGCAGGTGTTCGGCAATGACGCCGCCATCGGTTTTGCGGCGAGCCAAGGCAACTTTCAATTGAATGTGTTTAAACCGGTCATCGCCTACAACGCCATCCAGTCGGTGCAACTGCTCGGCGATGCGATTCGTTCGTTTGATAAGCGGTGCGCCCAAGGGCTGAAAGTGAACGAAGCGAAGATGAAGGAGTATGTGGAGCGTTCGCTCATGCTCGTGACGGCGTTAAGCCCGCATATCGGCTATGACCGGGCGGCGGAAATCGCCAAACTTGCCCACCGCGAAGGGTTGACGCTCAAGGAAGCGGCATTAAAAACCGGGTATGTTACCGTTGAGCAGTACGAGCAATGGGTAAGACCAGAAAAGATGATTTAGTCCAAAAACGCCCATCCCGTGAAAAACGGGATGAGCGTTTTTTCTAGGCAAACAGGCGGATTAGTTCATTGATGGACAATACGGCAAACAGTGCCAGGCAAAGAGCGAGCAGTGCGTTCGACAGCCAATGGTTGCGTCCTTCGTTCGGAAGCGCTTTTTTCGAATTAAGCAAGTAAAGAAGTGTGACAGCCAAAAACGGCATAAACAGCGCGCCGAGCGCTCCATAGACGATAATGAGTCCGACCGGTTTGCCGATGAAATGCAAGAGCATCGGCGGGAAGGTGAGCCAAAAGACGTAGAACCGGAACGCTTTTGTCCGGTTGAGCGATTCTGCGCCCACAGGTTTCTTTCGCACATTGCGGACAAAATCGGCAAACAAATACGAAACGCCGTTCCAAACGCCGATGACCGACGTAAATGACGCCGACCAAAAGCCGAGCAAAAAGAGCCAACGGGCAGCCGGATTCAGTTCGTTGCCCATGATCGTGGCGAACGAGACAAGTCCTTGCTCGCCGCTGATCGTCGTGTCAGTGCCGTACAGCAAGGCTGCCCCAAGCACAAGCAGCGATAAAGTAAAGATGGCGGTGACGATATAGGCAATAGCGGAGTCATAGCGCATCGGCGACACATAGGAGCGGCCTTTCCATCCGTTTTCCTGCAGCCAGTAACCGTATGATGCCATCGTGATCGAACCGCCGACACCGCCGATCAGTCCGAGAGCGTATAACAGCGAGCCTTTCGGCAAGTCGGGCACTGCCGTTTTCCAAAGATCGTCCAGTTGCGGCAAGACAAGAAGAGCTGAGCCGACAACGGTAATGAACATGAGTCCGACGAGCACGTTCATAACTCGCTCAAACAATTGAAAGCGGCCGGACCAAGTAATCGCAAAGCCGGCTACTCCGTGGATGACGGCCCACGCCCAAAGCGGGATGGACGGGATCATCGCTGACATCGCCAAGGCGCATGATGACGTGCCGGCCGCCCCATAGACAAATCCCCAAATGATGGCGTACACGCCAAAATAAATCGAGGCCCATTTCCCCATCGATTGCCAGCCCTCGAAAATGGTTTTGCCGCTGAGCAAATGCCAACGGCCGACCCCTTCATTCAACACAAATTTGAACACTGCACCGACGATAATCGCCCACATAAAGACAAGGCCGTAGTTCGTTCCGGCGACAAGGGCGGCCACCAAGTCTCCAGCCCCGACCCCGGTCGCAGCGACAATCAGCCCCGGACCGATCATCGTCCATTTGGGTTTTCCCATTTTTCTCCTCCCCTTTGTTGCAAATTGATTCCAAAAGTTGCGTATATTCGATATTATATTAATAGTATAAACGATATATTGTCTACCTCTAAAAGATTCATTGATTACGATAAAAGGAGTTTGATGTCATGGCGATTAACGAACCGCTGCTTTCCTCCTTTGAAAAGGTTGTCCGCAACATTGAGCAAGTTATCGTCGGGAAACGAGAGGTCATCCTCCTCAGTTTAACAGCGTTATTGGCTAAAGGTCATGTGCTGCTTGAAGACGTTCCCGGCGTCGGCAAGACGATGTTGGTGCGTGCGTTGGCGAAATCGTTCAGCGCTGAGCTGAAGCGCATTCAATTTACGCCGGACTTGTTGCCGAGCGATGTGATCGGCGTTTCCGTTTATAATCCGAAAACGCAGCGGTTTGAGTACAAGCCCGGGCCGATCGTCGCCCATATCGTGCTTGCCGATGAGATCAACCGGACGTCGCCGAAGACGCAATCGGCGCTCCTGGAAGCGATGGAAGAAGGAAGCGTGACCGTTGACGGCGTCACCCGGGCGCTGCCGCAGCCGTTTTTAGTGATGGCGACGCAAAATCCGATTGAATATGAAGGAACGTACCCGCTCCCCGAGGCTCAGCTTGACCGGTTTTTGGTGAAGCTGCACATGGGCTATCCGTCTCCCGACGAGGAAATCGAAATGTTAAACCGGTTGGAAAAAGCGGCGCCGCTTTCGGAGATCGGGCCGGTGATGTCGCTTGACGAACTGCTGGCCCTGCAACAAAAGGTTTCGGATGTGCATGTGAGCGACACGGTGAAGCGGTATATCGTCGATCTTATTCAGCAAAGCCGAACACATGAAGCGGTCTATTTAGGCGTCAGCCCGCGCGGGTCAGTCGCCTTGATGAAGGCGGCGCAAGCGTACGCATGCATTCATGGCCGCGATTTTGTCATCCCGGATGATGTGCAGCACCTCGCTCCCTACGTGTTGGCTCATCGCCTGCTTATTCGCCCGGAAGCGAAATGGGACAAGCTTGATGCTGAAATGGTCGTCAGTCAGCTTGTTGCCCGCACGCCAGTGCCGGTGCAAGGGCGGAGGTAACGATGAAGAGAACATGGAACAGGCGTTGTTGGCCTGCTCTCGCCCGGCTGTTGCTCTTGACGGCGGTTTTGTTTTCGTACGCTATGTTCCAAGGTGGGTTTGTCAGCTGGTTTTTGTTTTATAGTTTTTTGCCGTTTGGGTTGTATGCGCTCTTGATCGCGATATATCCGCTTAAGCGCACCGCGGTCCGGCGGACGGTGCCGGCCGGGCGCCGCTACTGGGCCGGGGATCGCATTCCTGTCACCGCCCACATCGATTTGCCATGGCTGATTCCGATGGCGGCCGTGGTGGTGGCTGAAGGGGAGCAGAACGGAGGGGCAATGATCGCCTGGCCGTTGCGCCGCCGCCTCGTTTGTACGTGGTCGCTTTCTTTGCCGCGCGGTCGTCATTCGTTGGATACGATTCGCCTCGAGGTGCACGATGCGTTTGGTTGGGTCCGCAAAACGGCTTCATTTCATGCCCCGTGCACCGTCATCGTTTACCCACGCTATATCGAATGGCCGGCTGAGGCGGTGCGCGAATGGTTTGCGCACGGAAAAGCGGCGCGGCCCATTCCGCTTCACCGCGATATGGTGGTCGCAGCCGGCGCCCGTGAGTACGTGCCTGGGGATAAAATGTCGTGGGTGCATTGGAAGGCGTCGGCGCGCAGGCAGGAGCTGATGACAAAAGAATTCGATGAGCAGCGCAACGACGATTGGATCGTAGTGCTCGACGGCGCGCCGTCCCGATCGTTTGAGGAGCTCGTGACGCTCGCCGCTTCTGTGGCAAAGGCGTTGATCGATGACGGAGTGCCGGTCGGGTTGCTTGTGGCTGGAAAAGAGCGTTCTTTTGTAAAGCCGCGCCGCCATAATGACCAGTGGCAGTCGCTCCTTCTCAAGTTGGCGGAAGCGCACGATGACCGGAACGAGCCTCTCGCCCGCATCTTGATGGAGGAAATCAACGACCGGACAGCGGCTGGATACATCATGGTCACGTCCTCGTTATCCGCCGAATGGGTCGGGCAGCTGCGCGAAATGGCATCAAAGCGCCGTGTCGTGCTGTACGTTGTCAGTGACAGGTGGGGGGAGGAAGAGCGAAATGAGGCGGATCGGCTGCGCCATAGCGGAGTGTATGTGTCGCACATCGCCCCGCCCACCTTGCAAACCGTCTGGCAAGGAGGGAAGGAGAAATGAAACAGTTGGCGTCTACGGTCATATCCGTCGCGCTGCCCAACATGGTTGCCGCCTGGCTGCTTATGGAATGGCTTTGGCCGCTTGGCACGTTGACAGACACAGAACATATCGAAACGTTCGCTTTGTTTGTCGCCGTTTGTTTCCTGTTTTACGCCCTTCGCCTTCCTGTCTGGCTGTCGGCTTTCGGAAAAACCGCCTTTATATGGTGGGCGCTTGACGGTTGGTTTGATGGACGGTCAATCTGGGGGATCCCGCATCGCCTTTGGCGGGATAGTCTTGTTTGGCTGGAGGCGGACGCTTCATCCATGCCGAGCGATTTAGTGCGCACAGTCGCGTTTTTTGCGCTTTTATGGGCGGCGTCGTTTGCCTGGCATTGGTTCGTTATGCGGAGAAAATGGTGGTTTGTCCCGTACGCGGCGACAGTCTGCTATGTCACTGTGCTTGATACGTTTTCGCCGCATAGCGGCAACGCGGCGATCGTCCGTCTTGTCGGGATTGGGTTTTTGGCGTTTGCTTGGCTGCATGGCGAGCGGCTGCGGACTGGGGGAATGGTGTTTGCGGCCGGAAAGTGGCGGGCAGTGGCGTTGTTCCTTCCTGCCATTGCGGTTGCTTTTGGATATGCGGGGCCTAAGCTGCCGCCCCAATGGCCGGATCCGGTGGCGTTCATCCGCAGCTATGCCGCCAATCCGGGAGAAGATCCCGATGTCCCGGCGGCCGTTGGGGTCAAGAAAATCGGCTATGGGCAAAATGATTCGCGGCTCGGCGGCCCGTTTATCGCTGATGATACAGTTGTTTTCATGGCGGAAGATGCGCGCCGCCATTATTGGCGAGTGGAAACGAAAGACATTTATACTGGAAAGGGATGGGAGGCATCCGGAAGCGAGCAAGTCCGTTCATTTGAAAACGGGGCGCCAGTCGGGTATGAATGGTGGAGCGACAACGTCAAGACAGTCGAGCAGATGGCGGAAATCACCCGACATGATCAAGCGTTTCATCTTATCTATCCGCTCGGCTTGCAGCGAGTGCAAACGGCCAATGCCATTGTCTACCGGATGCATCTGGCGACAGAAAAAATTTATACGACCGACGCCAATGCGAATGCCCTTCCGATCCGCCGGTATACGCTCACGTATATGGAACCGGATTTTCCGATCGAGGTGTTGCGGGCAGCGCCTCCTGTCCAAGATCCACTCCTTTTGAAACGTTATACACAACTGCCGGATACGCTTCCGCAGCGGGTGCGCGATCTCGCGAAACAAATTGCTGATGGAAACGAGACGGCGTACGATCAAGTGAAAGCCATTGAACAATATTTCCATATGAACGGGTATACGTACGAAACGACGGACGTTGCCGTTCCAGGAGCCCATCAAGATTACGTCGACCAGTTTTTGTTTGAGACAAAGCAAGGGTATTGCGACAACTTCTCGACTTCTATGGTCGTGCTCGTGCGCTCGCTTGGCATCCCAGCGCGCTGGGTGAAAGGCTATACGTCGGGACGGCTTATTGGGGAACGGGACGGGCAAAACGTTTACGAAATCCGCAACAATGACGCACATTCGTGGGTGGAGGTGTATTTTGAAGGCGTCGGCTGGGTGCCGTTCGAGCCGACGCAAGGGTTTGTCAACCCGTATTCGTTCTCGCTTACCTCGCCAAATCCGGAAGAGCCGGCGCCGGCTTTGCAACCGGAAGAACAGGAAACGCCGCGGGTGCCGCTTGATCAATTGCTTGAGCAGCCTTCGACAACGGGGGAACGTTGGTGGAAGAAGATGGCAGACGCTTGGTCATGGCAAACAGGGTTGGCTGCGCTGGCGGCGGCGGCCGCGCTTGGAGGGGTTGGCTATGCGACAAGGAGAAGATGGTGGCCGCGCTGGACGCTCTTTCGGTTTCGCCGCCGGCAAAGCAGCGGACCGGAATGGCTCGTCCCTGCGTATTCTGCGTTGCTGCGCCATTTGCACGATTACGGGGTGAAGCGGAAACCGCACGAAACGTTACGTCAATACGCCGCCCAAGTGGACCGGTTATTCGAGACCGATGAAATGGTGCGGCTGACGAAATGGTATGAACAGGTTGTTTACGGTGTGGGCTATGGTGCGGACGATAGTCTTGAGGTGCGCCAATTGTGGGAAAATTTAATAAAAAAGACGATCTCTTGACCGCCTGCCGGCAAGTTGATAGAATGAATTCAAATTTGCATACGAATAGGACGCAAGCCCTTCATATATGCGCGGGAATATGGCCTGCGTGTCTCTACCGGGCCGCCGTAAACGGCCTGACTATGAAGGCAGAAGACGCTGCCATTCTGCCTTCATCCGTGTTTTTTGGGCGCTGGCAGCGCTTATTTTTTGGACGGGGTGGAGAACATGAACCAGGAAATGATCGTCGTGTTGGACTTCGGAAGCCAATATAACCAACTGATTACCCGCCGCATTCGCGAATTTGGCGTTTACAGCGAACTGCACCCGCATACGATTCGCGCCGACGACATTCGCGCGTTGAACGCGAAAGGGATCATTTTTTCCGGCGGGCCGAACAGCGTGTATGATGAGCAGGCATTTTCATGTGATCCGGCGATTTTTGATCTCGGGCTGCCGATTCTTGGGATTTGCTACGGTATGCAGCTCATGGCGCACCATTTAGAGGGCAAGGTGGAAAAAGCGGCGCACCGTGAGTACGGGAAGGCGCTCATTCAAGTAAAAAACAACTCGCTGCTTTTCCACGGCCTGCCGGATGAGCAAGTCGTCTGGATGAGCCACGGCGATTTAGTGACTGCGCCGCCGCCTGGTTTTACTGTTGATGCGACAAGCGCTTCGTGTCCGATCGCCGCGATGAGCGATGAACAGCGAAAATGGTATGGGGTGCAATTCCATCCGGAAGTGCGCCATTCTGTTTATGGAAACGATGTGTTGAAGCGGTTTGTTTTTGACGTATGCGGATGCCGTGGCGACTGGACGATGGAAAACTTCATTGACGAACAAGTGCACCGCATTCGTGAGCAAGTCGGCGGGAAAAAAGTGTTGTGCGCCTTAAGCGGCGGGGTTGACTCGTCGGTTGCAGCCGTGTTGGTGCACCGTGCCATCGGCGATCAGCTCACCTGCATTTTTGTCGATCACGGCCTTCTTCGCAAAGGCGAAGCGGAAAGCGTCATGAAAACATTCCGTGAGCAGTTCCAGATGAACGTCATTAAAGTTGATGCGAAAGAACGCTTTTTGGCGAAACTAAAAGGGGTCGCTGATCCAGAACAAAAACGGAAAATCATCGGCAACGAGTTCATTTATGTATTTGATGACGAAGCGGCCAAGCTCGAAGGCATCGAATTTTTAGTGCAAGGCACGCTTTATACCGATATTATCGAAAGCGGCACGGCGACGGCGCAAACGATCAAATCGCATCATAACGTCGGCGGTTTGCCGGAAGATATGAAATTCGAACTGATCGAACCGCTCAATACGTTGTTTAAAGACGAAGTGCGCGCCCTCGGCACGCAATTGGGGATTCCGGACGAAATCGTTTGGCGCCAGCCGTTCCCGGGACCGGGGCTTGGCATTCGCGTCCTTGGTGAAGTGACGGAAGAAAAGCTCGAAATCGTCCGCGAATCGGATGCGATTTTGCGCGAAGAAATTCAAAAAGCGGGGTTGGACCGTGACATTTGGCAATATTTCACCGTTCTCCCCGATATTCGCAGCGTCGGAGTGATGGGGGACGCCCGCACGTATGATTATACGGTCGCCATTCGTGCGGTGACATCGATCGACGGGATGACCGCCGATTGGGCTCGTATTCCATGGGATGTGCTCGAGCGGATTTCAACGCGCATCGTCAATGAAGTGCCGCATGTCAACCGCGTCGTCTATGATATTACAAGCAAACCGCCAGCGACAATTGAGTGGGAATAAATTGATAAACCCGAACAAAAGACGGGCATTTCTGATGAAATGTTCGTCTTTTTTCTTGACAATGGTTGTTGGTGTTGATACAATAACCGTGGATTGTGAATAATGTCGAATTCCGTCGTATAATCCCGGGGATACGGCTCGGGAGTTTCTACCAGGCTACCGTAAATAGCTTGACTACGAGGAATGTGAAGTAGGGAGTCAATGTCCTCTCTATATTCGCTATTCCTTCCTAGTCAACGCTTCTGGTAGCGACAGAAGCGTTTTTACTTTTTATATAGGGGGGACAGACGTGAGAAAGTATTTTCAATTTGACGAGCTCGGTACGAACTACCGGACAGAGATCATCGCCGGGTTGACGACGTTTTTGTCGATGGCGTACATTTTGTTCGTTAACCCGTTTACATTGTCGTTAGGGGCGGTTCAAGATTTTCCTGATGAACTGCGCATTGATCAAGGAGCGGTGTTTGTCGCTACCGCCTTGGCTGCAGCATATGGGTCGATTTTAATGGGGGTATTGGCCCGCTACCCGATCGCCCTGGCGCCGGGGATGGGGCTGAACGCCTTCTTTGCCTTCACGGTTGTGCTGCACATGGGGATTCCGTGGCAAACGGCGTTAGCCGGTGTGTTTGTCTCGGGTATTATTTTTACGATTTTATCGCTCACTGGCATTCGTGAAAAAATTATTGACGCCATCCCTGTGGAATTGAAGTATGCCGTTGGCGCCGGAATCGGGCTGTTTATTACGTTCATCGGCCTGCAAAACGCCGGCATCATTGTCAATAACGATGCCACATTAGTCGGATTGAGTGATTTGAAGGACGGTAATACATTGCTTGCCATTTTCGGTTTGTTCATCACCGTCATTTTAATGGTGAAAAAGGTAAACGGCGGCGTCTTTTACGGCATGGTCATTACGGCTGTTGTCGGTATGATTTTCGGCTTGATTGAAGTACCGAAGCAAATTGTCGGTGCCATTCCAGATATTTCGCCGACATTTGGCGTCGCCATCGAACACTTGCCGGATATTCTCTCGCTGAAAATGCTTGGCGTCGTCTTGACGTTCTTTATTGTCGACTTTTTCGATGCGACCGGTACCCTTTTGGCGGTTGCCAACCAAGCCGGATTGTTAAAAAACAACAAACTGCCGCGCGCCGGCAAAGCGTTGCTCGTTGACGCAACTGCCGTCATGGTTGGGGCGGTATTCGGCACATCGACCACAACATCATACATCGAATCGTCGGCCGGTGTCGCCGCCGGGGGGCGTTCCGGGTTTTCCGCGGTCGTGACGGGGATTTTGTTCCTGCTCGCGCTGTTTTTCTCGCCGCTGTTAAGCGTCATCACCGCACCGGTCACCGCGCCGGCTTTGATCATCGTCGGTGTCTTAATGGCCTCGTCGATCGGCGAAATCGACTGGAAGAAGTTTGAGGTGGCGGTGCCGGCGTTCTTCACGCTCATCACGATGCCGCTCTCCTATAGCATTGCCACCGGCATCGCTGTCGGTTTCATCTTCTATCCGATCACGATGCTGTTGAAAGGCCGCGGCAAAGACGTGCATCCGTTGTTGTATGTGTTGTTTGTCGTCTTTATTTGTTACTTCGTCTTTTTGCGGGAATAGGCATTCACAATCAAGGGCAGTTCTTCCAAAAGCCGTGTTACCGGCTCTTGGAAGGCTGCCTTGTTTTATGGAAGAACGG
Organism: Geobacillus sp. BK01; assembly: GCF_052220245.1. Taxonomy (NCBI): domain Bacteria; kingdom Bacillati; phylum Bacillota; class Bacilli; order Caryophanales; family Anoxybacillaceae; genus Geobacillus; species Geobacillus sp. BK01. Next base: position 2,053 of record NZ_JBQPTH010000029.1, on the reverse strand, counting down.
TTATACCCAACCGCGTGCTTTCATAGCTTCTGCCATTCGTTTGATTGAAATGATGTAAGCAGCAGTACGCAAATCTGTCCCGTACTGTTCAGCGGTTTCGTGAACTGCGTGGAAGCTTCGGACCATGATATCGGCTAGTTTCTGATTAACTTCTTCTTCGCTCCAATAATAGTTCATCAAGTTTTGTACCCACTCAAAATAAGAAACAGTGACGCCGCCCGCATTAGCAAGGATATCGGGAATGACCATAATGCCTTTGCCCGACAAAATTTGGTCTGCTTCCGGAGAAGTTGGCCCGTTTGCCGCTTCCGCTATAATTTTTGCCTGGATACGATCGGCATTGGCAGCGGTAATGGCGTTTTCCAAGGCGGCTGGAACTAAAATATCGACGTCGAGTTCTAATAACTGCGATGGCTCGATTTCGTATTGGGCACCATAGTCAAGCAAAGTTTGGTGATCTTTTACATGTTCGACTGTTGCGAGATTTAATCCGTCCGGATCATAGATGGCGCCTGTTGAATCGCTGACAGCCACAATTTTACATCCGAGTTCAGCGAGCAATTTTGCCGCAATGCGTCCTGCATTTCCAAATCCCTGGATCGCAACCGTAGCTCCTTTTAATGGCAGATGGAGTTTTTTCATCGCTTCCTGAATGGTAATGACACAGCCGCGTGCCGTCGCTTCATTTCTACCTTTTGAACCACCAATAATAAGCGGTTTTCCGGTGATCACTCCCGGAGAGAAAGCGTGATTCATGCGGCTGTATGTATCCATCATCCAGCCCATGATTTGTGGATTTGTATATACATCAGGAGCGGGGATATCCTTATCCGGACCGATGATTTGCGAAATTGCCTCAATAAATCCGCGGCTGACTCGTTCGAGCTCCCCGGTGCTTAGCGTTCGCGGATCACAAATAACCCCCCCTTTTCCTCCCCCGTAAGGAAGGCCGACAACCGCACATTTAAACGACATCCACATCGATAATGCTTTTACTTCATCTAGTGTGATATCCGGATGGAATCGGATTCCGCCTTTAGTTGGACCTAAGGCATCGTTGTGTTGGGAACGGTAGCCTTCAAATATTTGAATGGAACCGTCATCCATCTTCACAGGAAAGGACACGGACAGGACACGCATAGGACGCTTTAACATTTCAACGATATGAGGCTCCAAACCAAGTTTTTCCGCTGCGGTTTCAATCTGCTTTTTGGCGACTTCGTACGGGTTTAAGTTCTCTTTGGAGTCTTCTTTTGTGACAATCATCTGCAATTCCCCCTGGCTTGATTGGTTGGATTACGCTGATGTAATAATCCTATCACAGCCATTTATATTTACTCAATATTGATAATAAATATTAATTTTAAAAAATAGTGACACGAGATATCGCAGTGTAGTAGTTCTGGAAGCAAAAGTGTGATTCACACGGGAGATTTGACGGGAATTCGAAAAAGAACTAAAAGGAAGAGAGACAAGAGGTGTTCGTGGCATAGGTGTTTTATCAGGTTTAGCAAACGATTCGTTATAAAGTTGAAAGCGAGCATCCGCATGGCGCTGGTGAATCTTAATTGTATGAACCGAACTGGCCTGTGTAGTGATCGGGTCATCGTGGAAAGAAATCAACACAAGATTCGTTTTGGTTGCACGAAATGCGTGTGCACTATTCATAGTAACCTAAAAAATCTTGAATCAACCGTTGACACATCAAAAAGGAGGTGCTATATTAATAAAGCCGCATCAATGCGGTAAAAAAACAAAAAACATATTGACATAAGAAAAAAGAAATGATATATTATAAGAGTCGCTTTTGATTAAAGTGAATTTCTGAAGCGAAGGGATAAGTTTGTTCCTTGAAAACTGAACGAAACGAAGCGCGAGCGTTTCGACACCTTCGGTGTCGACGCTAATGAAGCCAATCAACTTTCTTTTTGGAGAGTTTGATCCTGGCTCAGGACGAACGCTGGCGGCGTGCCTAATACATGCAAGTCGAGCGGACCGGATCAGGGCTTGCTCTGGTTTGGTCAGCGGCGGACGGGTGAGTAACACGTGGGCA
>NZ_JBQPTH010000028.1:0-27207 GCF_052220245.1 Geobacillus sp. BK01 | reverse complement strand
ACTTCCTCCCTCTATAAATGTTGATATATCAACGGTTGTAGTCGTTTCAGGGGTGTCAAAAAAATATTTTTCGACAAAGTTTCTAACATTATTTCTTAAATATGTGTATATCTTACATTGACTGGGTACGCTTCGCGGCCACTACTGGTTAAATTTGGTTGTAGTGGGGGAAGCGTATGGGATGCACCGTGGATCTCTGCATCGCTGATGATGACGAACCCTCCCATGTCTCTTGGCATCCTTGTGCCTACATTCCTTCGTTCGGTCTAGTCATCAGGCAGAGGCCGGCTAAGCTCCTTTAGGGACTCAAGGTCGAATGGATGATATCGCGCCAGCTTCTCCGTGTCATCCTTGTTGTCTAGAGAATCGAGACTATAGGCATCAAGCAGCCGTTTCGAGGCCAAAGATGTCCTGCATCATTCGCTTCGCATCGAACGCTTGGTGCTTCGTACATACAGCGTGCAATACCTTCAATAATTTTCCGCATAACACCACAATCGATTGCTTCTTCCGCAACGGATTATCAGGACGTGTCGTGTAATAGTCGTGCAGCTGCCGAAACGCTTCGTTGTGGCGGATCATCGGCATCATCACGCGGAAGAGGAGGGCGCGCAACCGCCTTCTTCCACGCTTCGAGATCCGTTTTTGCCCTTTGTGTTGGCCGGAGGAATGTTCCCGCAGCGTCAGGCCCGCTAATTTGATAAGCTGCCGCGGATCCTGATAATGGGAGAAACTCCCGATCTCTGATAACAGTTCTACGATGGTCGCATCGCCTAAGCCCGGAACGGTCTTCAACCATTCGTACTCGACCGATGTCTGTACGAGTTCGATCAGCTGCTCTGTCAGTGCCTCGATTTCTTCTTCCAGTTGGCGGTACCGGCGGACAAGCGTGGCAATTTCGATACGGGCCATCTGTTGTCCTTCCGTTACGCCAATGGAATGTTGGGCCAATTCCATCAACTTCTTCGCTTTCGGTTTTTGTGGCGATTGTAATCCCTCACTTTGCCGGTAAAGGGCGAGAACCTCTTCTAGCTCTTTTCCTGCCAGATCACTCGGAAATGGCGTATATTCCAGCACCGCGAGCGCCATTTTCCCAAATGACGGGAAGACTTGGGAAAACTCCGGAAAATATCGATCAAGCCAGCGAATCATTTGATTTCGAATCGCTCCCTGTTCTTCCACCAATTTGGAGCGAAATGTCGCTCCAACGCGCAGTTCGGCCTCCATCCCTTTCAGAATGCGCGGATAGCTGAATCGGCCGTCTTTCACTAACCGGGCAATGACGAGCGCGTCTTTCGCATCATGCTTGGTTGGAAGATTGTCGTCCAGCTCTTTGGAGCGCTTCACGTGCATCGGGTTTGTCATGACGAGAGGGATGCCTTTCTCATCAAGAAAATAGGCGAGATTCAGCCAATAATGTCCCGTTGGCTCGATGCCAACGATCACCTCGGTTTTTCCAAATTCCTTCATGGCTTCCACGATGCACTGGTACAACCATTCCAATCCTTCTCTCGATTGCAGAACGGGAAACGGCTTTTTTAACACCCTCCCTCGCTCATCCACAAAGCAGGCGTAATGCTTCTTTTTCGCGATATCCATGCCAACGACGAGCGTTTGATCGGTGACTTGATTAATCTTCTTGTTTGAGATAGAATTCATGTATAGTCCTCCTTGGTATCCAAATTAGGGGTCAATTCATCCGATTGACACCCCCGAATCATACCAAGAGGGCTTTTTTTATTCAAGTCCCCGAAAAAACTTCTAACAGGAATGCTCCTTTTGAATTTTTGTGGTTTCGTCACTTCAAAAATTCTACATTTTAGGGGTGAAGTCCTTTTTTGTGTCTTTGAAATCCTTATGGCTCTTGGGTCAAAAAATATGCAAAATGCTCACTTAGAAAAAAATGAACTGTGGAAGCTAAAAGGGGTTCATGAAAAAACACCGGTCGTACATGTAAAAAACAGAGACGGTCATCTTCTTCCATATTTGCCCCATTTGCTAAAATTAACTTGTTCATACGAGCAATTGCCGCCATCGATGACGAAGAAAGTGAATCGCCTGATTAAGCTGTCACCGCATGAAAAAATGTTTAAGCTTTATACAGAAGCGTTCCGCTTGCTTAGTCAACAGCAAGTGTTGACGTTCCAAAAAGAAAATGTACGGGCGGTTAACCTAGGCTATGATGTTAATGAGCTTGATTCCCCGATAATGGAGTTTGGACAAGGATATAAAACAAATGAGATTTATAGGGGGCTTAAGCAGTCGGGAGTGTATGAACCGAGCAATGTAACCGTCAGCTATTTCGTCGATCCACAGCTGAACTATGACCCACAAAAGCGAAAAGAAGTAGGGTGTTTTGTAAAAAAGCTAGAATCAATGTCTGAAGCACTTGGAGTAAAGCTTAATGTTTCTGATCAGCCGCGTCAACTATACGGTCAATTGCCCAAAGACTTTTTGAAACAAGATAACCTGTCGTATCATTTGAAATCCATTACTGACCAGTTCCGCGGAACGGTCGTCGTGGTTATTGGAACAGAAGAAAATATTGATCGCGCCTACGTTACGATTAAAAAAGAATTTGGCGGAAAAGAAGACTTAATGACGCAATTTGTTGGATTCACTTCTTCTTTAGTTACGGAAAATAATATCTTTCACTTACTATAATATTTTGCTAGGGATTTATGCCAAGGCAGGAGTTCAGCCTTGGATCTTGGCCAGCCCGATGCATTCAGATTGCTTCATTGGCTTGGATGTCAGCCATGAGTACGGAAAGCACGCCTCTGGGATCATTCAGGTGATTGGACGCGATGGAAAAATCATTAAACAGAAATCAGTTGCCACGGCGGAAGCAGGGGAAATAATCGCTAATTCCACAATGGAAGAGATTGTGAATGAAAGCATATACAGCTACGAACAAACCTATGGAGCAAAGCCGCGGCATATTACTTTTCACCGCGATGGTATTTGTCGGGAGGATCTAGATTTTTTGCAAGCTTATTTGCGATCATTTCAAATTCCTTTTGATTTTGTAGAAATCATAAAAAAACCGCGAAGAAGAATGGCTATTTATTCAAATAAAAAATGGGTGACAAAGCAAGGAATATACTATTCAAAAGGAAACACGGCGTATTTATGTGCGACAGATCCGAGAGAGTCTGTAGGCATGGCTCAACTTGTAAAAATTGTTCAAAAAACGAATAGTCTGTCGGTTCATGAGATTGTTTCTGATGTATATAAGCTATCGTTTATGCATATTCATTCCATGTTGAAGACACGTTTGCCGATAACGATTCATTACGCCGATTTGAGCTCTACTTTCCATAACCGCGGGCTGATTCATCCGCGTTCGCAGTATGAAAGGGCATTGCCGTTTGTGTGATGGTATATTCGCATTGACAACTCGATCGCCGCTGCGCTGTTAAGCAAAAAGGGTTATACTGAAAGTGAACGAATCGAATTGAAAAATGCGAAAAAAAGATTGCAAAAGGAATGAGCATTGCCGATATTGCAATATATTTGACCTAACGGAAGAAGAAGTTCATAAAAGGGTAAAAGATGAGTAGGAAGGGACTGTGCTTGGCACCTGCTAGCTCCTGAAATAGCGTTTTTACATTTAGCGAAAAACTCACAATAAGGATGTGATTCCAATGATGACAAATAAAGATTATCAAGAAATTGTAGAAAAAAAGTACGGTAAGCCGTTGAAAGAGATTATGTATGAACTTTGCGTGATTAGAGATGTTGTTCCTTGGGAAGGAGCAAGCGAGTTAGGCGTGCCTAAAAGTACATTTTTATCATGGAGAAATAAATTTCGTTTTGGTCCGGTTCAAAGGAAAGCTGATTTTGCAAGACAAATGCGTGATAACACGATTAACAAATATAAACAGGAATTAGAGGATATTGATTTCGAACGTGATTTTATTTACAAGGATGAAAAGACCATTAGAGGATTTAAAGAAATAATGGAGCGCCTTTTGGAACTAGAGAAATACAAGAGAACATTATTAGATGACGATGATACTTCTTCGGATATATTAATAACAATGAAAATAGCAGCCATTGAGCAGACATTAAATTATTTGATGGAATACGAACAAGGGAAATTGCATGAAGAATTTAACCGAGAGCGAGAACGTATACATTATGGGAGGAAATAAAGAGATTTAAAACAATATTTGCATGTGGAGTGAATGTATAACGATTGGCCATGACCGCTTGTTTAAATAAAGGGCTGACACAGCGTTTTTTAATGAGCTTATTCTTCTCTTTTTTCCCGTATATGTATTGGCCCAGTACCTGTTGTTACCCGCTAAAAGAGGAAAATTGAAAGAAATCGATTAAGTGGTCTGTAACAGCAATACGGGGGAATAAAGGGATGGGATAGTGAATGAATATGAACCCGTGGTGCTAGATAAAATCAGACAAGCATAAAAATAGCCCTTGCATGAGGATCTCCTTAAAATGAAAGTGCGACCAAACATTTAAAAGGAGAATTCACATGCAAGAGCACTTTCATTTTACAACAGATCGAGCCAAACTTCAAAAACAATATGTATCGATTTTGTGTTTTGTATCAGCTCAACTATCGAGTATCCAGATTCATCTTCAACGTCGAAATCTTCATTTGTTGAAACAGAAGGACGAGGTCATCATCGCCGTCCATGTCCTTGGAAAGTTGTTAGGCTTCACTTCCGAACGGGCTTGGCACCGGTTTGTGATCGGGAATTTGTTTTCCAAGGACTTGTTCCCTGAACGTTCTCGATACAACCGTCGCTGCCGAGCGCTTGGCTTTGCGATCAAGTGGATGCGGCACCAGCTGGCCAAGCGTGGACAACACCATGCGTATGCGGTCGTGGACAGTTTGCCGATCGAGCTGTGTCATTCATCCCGAATGTATCGCGCCAAACGGTTTCGTGGAATTGCGGATATTGGCTATTGTGCTTCGAAAAAGATCGCTTTCTATGGGTTGAAACTTCATCTGCAGGTCACCGACCAAGGGCTTCCGATGGGATATGTCGTCACTGAAGCGTCTTGTCACGATCGGGTGGCCGCTGAAACCGTCATGACGCAAATTCCACATCCATATAACCTAGGTGACAAAGGGTATATCAGCCAAAAACTGCAAAAGAAGCTGTACGAAGAGCATCGAGTCGCTTTTTGGACGCCCGTTCGAAAAAATCAGCGAATTCTCCAATCCGACGCATGGAAACAGTGGATGAAACGAAAACGCAAAGTGATTGAAACCGTGTTTTCGATTTTAGTCGATTCGTATCGGATCACCGAGATTCGAGCGAACTCGGTTTCTGGATTTGAAACGGCACTGGATGGTATTTTACTGGCTTACTCGCTTGTTGTTCTTAGGCTAGTTGAGTGTTAAAACTCAACTAGCACCACGGGTGAATATGAGTCTTTATAGTTGTGTCTCCTATTCTGAAAATGGATAGGGGGCTTTTTTGTCCCCGTAAAATCAAAAATGGGGATGATCATATGATTCTTCTAGAAGCGTTCAATATCAAACATTATGTGAAAGACCGATTATTACTTGATGTCGATCGATTGACCATTTATAAAAATGACCGCATCGGCTTAGTGGGACGTAATGGCAGCGGCAAGACGACATTGTTAAACATATTGGCCGGAATGATTGCCTCAGAAAAAGGAAACGTGATTCGCCATGCTCGATGCGAATTGTTGTCACAGTTAAAGCAGATGGACACTACGAAAAGCGGCGGAGAAGTGACACAGGCCTATATCCACGATTTGATAGCCAAAACCCCGGATTTTGTTGCGAGAACAATAATGAAAGACAATGGAGGATGCGATGGAATTCTATGCATCGCGAGTGCCATGCTACGATTCTCTCACCATGAGACTGATGACTTTGTCTAGCTGAAAATGATCATTGATATAGGGGGCAGCGTTTCATGAACATACGCAAATGTTCTAGAGCCGTAATCATCAATGAACGGAATGAAATTCTTCTTCAGAGATTTGAATTTCGGGATGTGGTAGGAAACAAAGTGTTATGGGTGACTCCAGGGGGAGGGATTGAAGAAAACGAGACGCCGGCGGAAGCGTTAAAAAGGGAGTTATACGAAGAACTAGGCATTGTTGTCGACCTTCTCGGCGAGCCCCTATTCCAACTGGATGTATGGATCGAAGGGAAACAAGGTCCTTTTATTAGTCGTGAGATTTATTACAAAATTGTGATTCCATCGGACACTAGATTATCGTTCGAAAATATGACGAAAGAGGAAAAGGAGGCATGGCAACAGGTAAAATGGTGGAGTAAGAAAGAATTGCAGAACATCAATGATTTTGCGCCGCGTGAACTATTGAACTACATATAAAAACGATGGGGTTCTTCTCGTTGGGATGATGATGAACCTCATCCATAACTTGCAAACGGAGAAAGAACAGCGGCAGTGGCTCGAACAATATGTGCCGAAAGAACTGATCCAGTCGTTATGTCATCAGTCCGAGGCAGAGATGATGGCTATAGATCAAGAATGGGTTCACCTGATCCAAAAAACAAAGCAGTCGCCAGGCACTCCTGTGGGTCATCCAGAGGTGAAAACATGAATCGAACAGTATATGGTTGACGTTTGTTGGTTCCGATATGACGCAAACGCTTGGACAACTTGAACGTGTGGAGGAGATGGGGCGAGATGCCGAAGTGCTCAACTGGATGCCGTCTCCTTTCACAAAGAAAGAGGGACAATGGCTGTAGCAGGCCATGGAGCACTACATGATGAAAAAAGGTTAGTCGAATCAAAAAAATCGGCTCATCGCGGATTCGCGGAGCCGATTTCTTTATTCATGTGAAGCCACCGCTTGGTGTTTTCCAACAAGTTGTCATAAAAGCCATGGATGTCATCGACCGTAACATATAGCTTTCGCACCGTTTTTTTTCGGCCGAACAGTTCTGTCACTTCCACCGGCTGCTTCAAGCGGATTTCTAGTTTTGGTTCTTCTTCAAAAAAACTAGGCAACGTCACTGAATAAGCATCAGTTTCTTTTTTTCGTTTTTGTTTCGCGGTCACTTCCCTTGTGATCTGTTCAATGTTGGTGTATTCCACTTCGACAAAACTGCGGATGCCCAATTGGATATGGAGTTTATCAGGCGCCAACACGACCGGGGATAGGGTAATCGCTCGATAATCGGCAATAAGAAGGAGCAGGAAGTACACATCAAAAAACGTGACCACCCAAGCAGCGATTTCACTCCATCTCATCACTAAAATATGAACAGCAATAATTTCAATCAGCATCGCATGCACGAGCATTAAAAAGAAACCAAAATATTCCGTTTTCTCATGATAGGAATAGGTGGGATATGGCAATGACAATTGGCGTGTTTTTTTGCGATATGTTAAGTAATACAAAGCAGCGGCCTCTGTTGTGAGGAGGCGCAGCAAAAAGACCGGACGCTTGAACACGGCTTCAATGGTATGCACATAGGTGCTTAAAAAATAAAAATGGTTCGTTTTTTCAGCGCGAAAGGTGCGAATGAGTGCTCCGAGGTTTCGAACGATATACCAAGCGATCCATAATTCGATTAGAATGATCCCGCCTTCCATTACGAAAAAAACATATTTGATCACCTTGTATTGCTCACGAAGCGGAGCGGGAATGATCCAATACAAGATACCGAGCCCAGATGCAGCCACGCTCACGCATACTTTCCATGAATACTTCACCCGCCCAATGGTCATTCGGTAAACAACGGTTAAATAGAGTGGAAAAACGGTGACAAGCAACAATAGCACAGACGAATTTTCGAAAACATGAACATGTTTTCGTACCGTTACATAAAGAATGAACACAGCCAATACAGAAGCAGTGATAAACCGCATATAATGAACGCTCTGAGTTTGGTTCATAAAATGTTCCTCCTTAATAATTAAACAATCTTAATTATTAAATTTACTTAAATATTATGCAGATCCCTTCCTGAAAGAAGAAGGGATTACGACCGATGTTCTTTCATGATGAGATCATACAGTTTATCATTGATTTCCTTCAACTTCTCTAAGTCCTCTCGGCGAAGTTTCCCGTAATATTTCTCCATTAAATGCAATTCCACTTCATCCATTTTCTTATGATACGCTTGACCGGCTTGGCCTAGGCGCACGATAATTTCACGACGGTCAGCAGGATTGATGTCCCGGCGAACATAGGCTTTTTCCTCCATCTTTCGGACGAGCTGGCTGGCGGCGCTCGGAGTCATCGAAAAGGACTCAGCAATTTCATTGATCGTCATGGTTTGATGCCTCAATAACTCCAGCAACATCACTTGCTTTTGGGTTAAGTCTTGATACTCAGCGCCGAGCATCGCACGAATCTCTTGCAGCAAAAACGCGGTCACTGCATCGTTTTTTTCTTTAATGGCCAAATACAAAGCCTTGATATCGTCCATCTGACATCACCTTCGTTATGGTAAGGTTTTGTATTTATATTATAAAACAATCTAAATATTTAAGTGAAGTTAAATGTTTAGATTGTATGAGAAAAGAGGCGACGGCCCGCTTCTCAGTCAATCGGTTGCGAACGACAAATCATCACCGGTTGGTTAAGCAATTATGCCCATTTACCCTACAAGCAAACAAAAGAGGATCAAAACAATGTCCAACTAAGCAATGCTTTGCGCTAACGATCCGAATTTTGTAAGCTTGAATGAACGGAGTGAAAACATCCAAAGAACGTCATAAAAATGAAAATAAGGTGGCAACATGCCGCAAATTCACCGCTTTCTTGAGTCGGCGAAGCAAACTCTTTGTGTGACATACGTTGCACAATGTTATGTGCTGCTTTCATTTCCTTTTTCCGCGAATGGAATGCAACTTAGCGAACGGATGAGAATAGGATGGAAAAGAGGGCTCATAGAGGCTTGATCGGATGTTTAGCAATTAATTGGTTTTGTGTTGTTTTTCCCTTTCTTTACGATCAATGCAAGTCGATGTCCACCTAACGTAAATGATTTACACAACAGTCAGAAGAATCACCACACGTATTATTGTGACTCTTCTTGGACCCATTCAAATTCTCCCTCCTCTAAGTGCGGATCATTCGATTCGGGAAGTCATTCCGACGGGTTTGGCGGAGGAGATGGCAGCTGTTCGTAAGGAAGAACCGTTGGGCCCTTTTTATTTATGAATTGACAATTTTTGATATATTATATAGAATAAATTTAAATAATGCGAACGGAAGGGTGAATCCTCGAACATGAAGTGCTAATCCTATTTTGAAAAGACATTAATTGAAGGTGGTTTTTTTGCAGACAGATGAATGTGCTGCTTTCTTTGTGCTGCCTTCAATTAACGTTTTCAGAATAGGATTGCACGTTTATAGTGAGGTATACCCAAATGGAGTTAGTCTCTTTTTTTGGCGTCCTGCTATAGTTGTGCCTCCTATTCTGAAAATGGATAGGGGGCTTTTTTGTCCCCGTAAAATCAAAAATGGGGATGATCATATGATTCTTCTAGAAGCGTTCAATATCAAACATTATGTGAAAGACCGGTTATTACTTGATGTCGATCGATTGACCATTTATAAAAATGACCGCATCGGCTTAGTGGGGCGTAATGGCAGCGGCAAGACGACATTGTTAAACATATTGGCAGGAATGATTGCCCCAGAAAAGAGAAGAGTGGTTCGCCATGCTCGATGCGAATTGTTGCCACAGTTAAAGCAGATGGACACTGCGAAAAGCGGCGGAGAAGTGACACAAGCCTATATTCGCGATTTGATGACTAAAGACCCGGAGCTTTTGTTGGCGGACGAACCAACGACCCATTTAGATCAAGAGCATATCGAATGGCTAGAAAAGCAGTTACAGCAATGGAAGGGAGCGTTTATCCTCGTATCCCACGACCGGGCGTTTCTCGATGCGCTTTGCACCACCATCTGGGAAGTTCATGAAGGGAAGGTCAAAGAGTATAAAGGGCGTTACAGCGACTATGTGGAACAAAAAGAACAGGAACGCCGACAGCAACAGTTAGCTTATGAAAATTATGAAAAAAAGAAACAAGCGCTAGAGAGAGCATTGGAACTAAAAAAGCGAAAAGCGGAAAGAGCCACAAAAGTTTCCGGAAAGAAGGTGAGCCCATCGGAAGCGAAAATCACCGGGGCGAAGCCGTATTTTGCGAAAAAGCAAAAAAAGTTGCAAAAAGCAGCCAAAGCCATCGAAACAAGATTAGAGAAACTAGAAAAAGTGGAAAAAATAAAGGAACTGGCTCCCATCAAAATGAACTTGCCTAACGAGGATACGTTTAAAGATCGAATCATTATTCGAGCGCAAGAGGTCGCAGGCGTGATCGGCCAACGTGTTCTATGGAATAAAGCGAGCTTTCATGTACGTGGGGGCGAGAAGCTCGCGATTATCGGCCCGAATGGGAGCGGCAAAACTACTTTAGTGAAAAAGATCGTTGACCAAGAAGAAGGAATTATAGTTTCCCCAGCGGTGAAAATGGGGTATTTTAGCCAAAACTTAAATATTTTAGATGTTCATCAGTCGATTTTGGAGAATGTACGCTCCACATCGAAACAAGATGAAACGCTTATTCGCACCGTCTTGGCAAGGCTGCATTTCTTCCGAGATGATGTTTATAAACCCGTAGGAGTTTTAAGCGGCGGTGAGCGGGTAAAAGTCGCGCTTGCTAAATTATTCGTCAGTGATATCAATACGCTCATTTTAGATGAACCGACAAACTTCCTCGATATTGAAGCGATGAGCGCATTGGAATCGCTATTACAAGAATACGAAGGAACCGTCATTTTCGTATCCCATGACCGTCGGTTCATTGAGAATGTCGCTACACGTATATTGGTGATTTGCCATAAAGAAATTCAACTGTTTGACGGAACATATAAACAATATGAGCAGCAAAAACATCGCGATACGCGCAATACGACAGAAGACGAGCGGCTTTTACTCGAGACGAAAATAGCGGAGGTGCTGAGCCGCTTGAGCATTGAGCCAAACGAAGAGCTTGAACAGGAATTTCAGCGGCTTTTGGCGGAAAAACGAAAACTGGATTTCGGGGAAATTGATAAGTTTACATAATATAAAGTGAAGGATAAAAAAATGATAAAACAGTAAGTTAACTTAATAATAGTGTATAATCTTTGATAAATCGTATAAAAAAATGATAATTACCGCCAAAAAATTGGATAAGATTACTATGATAATAGCATATTCGTTCTTATTTGTCTAGTTGATCACAGCAGTTTGTCCAGAATTATAAAACAATTCCAGATACAACATCCTTCTAATTAGACTATTAGAAGGGGATTACAATGATATTGATCAATGGAATGGTGCAGTAGATTTCGTGTTTGTGTCTTTACCTACATCTAAATCGTTTGACATCATCCTTTTTAAAAAAGACATAATAGTTTGCATTGTTGGCGGATGAACCCACTTTCACGAACACGAACAACAGATGATTTCCTTTCCCTAACTGGAAGAAGAAGCGTTTATTATGCCAGAGTGGGGGAGCGATAACAATGTAAGGCGGATTTTAAAGGAAAATCAAGTGCCACCAAAGATCGAAATATGAAGTAGCTGAAAATCAAGCTGATCTTGGAATCAGTATACTTCCTGAAATGCTTTTGTTTCGTGTATCACACATTGTATTTTATTCATTTAGAAAGAGATCATTTATCGTACCATAGGGATTGCGGTAATATCTCTGAAAAACATCTCTTCAGCCGTCAAAAAATTTATTGATTGTGTTAAGTCAAGGTTAAGCAATCACTGTTTTTTTTATTTTAGAATTATAAAAAATATAACTATGTGCTAAATAATCAATATAACCAAACAAAAGAAGAGTGCAGGACATAAAAGTAGTATGAATTGCTTTGTCAAAAAAATCAATGAAGATGGTTCTGTTGTCTGGAATGACCACGGTACTCGTTGTGGCGTTTGCTTACAAATCGCCGCGGAATCCATTAAAATGAAACAAGAAGGTATGTCTATAAAGGAAATTCGCCACTACATTGACGAAAAGTACAAAGAAGGTTACGCAAAACCAACTAAAACTCCAATGCCTTTATAATAAACAAACCTCACTTTTCCGAAAACGAAGGCTTTACAATCCTCCCACGGTGGAGGATTTTTTGTTTTCTTAAGGCATATTTTATAAGTTTGGCAGATATAAAAGTAAAGACAACTTAGTACAAGGGGGATGATGGATGAACTCACTTTGGCTTTTAGGGTTTTCTGCTTCTGCTATTGGAATGTTATCTGGCGGAGTGATTGCTTGGTTGTTTAAAGGCTGGCAAAAAGGAACGCCAACCATTTTTTCAGTATGTAGTGGTATGATATTTGGACTGGTCGCGATGGAAATTTTGCCTGAAAGCATAGAAATTGGAGGTTGGTTTATTGCTATTGTCGGATTGATTTTTGGTTATTTTATTTATAAGCATCTAGAAAAGGTTTCCCATCATGTGATCATTATTACCAATGACGCTAAAAAAGACTTATTTGTACATTCTGGTCTATTTTTAACATTCAGTATTGCCCTACACAATTTTCCAACAGGCATCGCACTTGGAGCCAATACTCACGATTCATTGACTAAACCAATGATGACTGCGATCATGCTTCACAATATTCCAGAAGGGATTGCTGTTTTTACTCCCTTGCTGATGGCTGGGTTTGGAATTTTCAGCATCATACTTGGGGCAACCATAGCCTCCGCCCCCATAGGAGTTGGAGCCTTCATCGGAAGTAATTATGGGATGGGTGTCCCTTGGCTAGTAGCAATGATTATCGCATTGGCGATGGGGGTAATGCTTTCCGTGACGGGAAAAGAAATTTTTGGAACAGCTTTACGCACATCTACCAAAATATACTGCGTTATCATGGCTGTAATCGGTTTTGTATTGGTTTCATTTTACTTGTTTTTTCTATAAAAGACTTTACTAAAAAGGTGCATGTTAAGTTAACGGGTTCGGTTCAGAAGTACAAAATCAAGAAAAACAGTACAAATAACAGCGTAATTAGCACAAAATTCGAACCAAATTTAACAAAGTAAAAAGCACATTAAAACGCTTGGGTTTATTCCAAGCGTTTTAAACTAAAATTATATTGACTTGTTCAATTAAGACTGTTACTAAAAGGTTACTACCGTACTTCAATTACAAAGGCATAACTTGAATCTCCCTTTTCCCATCTCGCTGAAACATCATACACATATACACCTTTTTCTTTTGGTAATAGTATCACATTATCATTTATTGGAACATTTTCTGTTTTTTCATTTGTAAGCCATCTATTTACTACTAATGTATTTTCTTTAGGCTCATCTTTGAATTCTATTTTCAATTGGGAATCTGGTGGTACAATCACAGGTTTTAGTTCTTGATTTTTAATGAGTTCTGGCGGAGAACTTGTATCGGCACAAACAGAATTAAGTAATCCATTCCAACAATACGAACCTTGTGCCACTTCTACCTTTTTTTCTCCAACAGTTATGATTGGTAAAGGTGGTTTAGCACTAAATAGTCCAGTAACAAAATCCCCCCCAATGCCTAACGCAATTAATACTAATAATGTAATTAAAAACTTTTTCATACACTTCCCCCTCGTGGGTTAATTTTCCCTTTGCTAATTTTCTGAGTAATCTATATATTCAGTTTAACATAAAATACCAAAATCATTAAAAAGGATTTAGTCAAAAAATATTGATATTTCAGCAAAAAATAAAAAACAAATCGTATACTGATTTGGTCCTATAAAATATCAAATCCCTTAAGGTTATTGCATATAGATTATTTCTTTTAAATCAAATTGTTTTTTTGCAATGCCTAATCGTTGAGCAGGTGTTCCTACTGTCTCCTTTGTTTTGTATGCTAAACAAAAATTGTAGTAAGTCCGAAGTATGGTAAGAGCCATTTGAGCATACTTTGAGTTAAAGTTTGAATAGATATAGCTTTTTCCGTCACCACGAGCTGTTATCAATGGTCTTTCTAAAATAGATAGCCGTCTTCGAATGTGCTGGATAAAGGTATTTGTGGCGTTGTCATTCACGATTAGCAATGTCCTTTGGTTCGAATGATGAAAGATTGGTTGTACAATCAATTCATCGAAATCCTCTGTCAATTGTCGCAAGTGGATGTTCAATCGAATTATCAGCGTATTCATAATGACTGCTGCCACCTGAAATGACTTTCTTATGAAATTGGTGTGTATGAAATAATTCTTCCAGTTTCAGAAAAGCCAATTTCTGCAAAGAACTTGTAATCATAACCAAAGTTAATTCCCCAGTTGATTAAATCCACTCCTGCTTGAATAAATTCCTCACGAGCTTGTTTCCGAGATTTTGTTTTATCCGTTTGACAAAGAAAATGGTGGGCATTAGATAAGTGAATTTCTTTGGCAAATACACGATAAAGGGAAGTCATCAATGAATTTATGTCCAATTAGCATCAATTTTAACACATATTTGGAATACTGTCTGTTGGTCAGCAGTCACTTGCTAATTATAATGCGATTAATGGTGATAAATTCAATAAAACATTGATATATCAACAAATAAAAGGAGTCCAATTCATATGCGAATTGAACTCCTTTTTGTATTACTTTTTTCAATTTTATACTCAACAACCGAACCCGTTATGTTAAATTGTGCCTTTTTGTATGTTATCCCAAAGAATAATCTAGCGGATGTGTAGAGAAAATAATCCAAAAAATGGTTCTTTCGGGAGTTTTTTATCAAAAACGATGTTATTTCATCAGAACTCAAGACATCGCTAAAAGTATGAAAGCGGATGTGACACAATTAAAATGTGAAGATGATATGGTATACAGAACGTAACAAGAAGGATGCTAAAAATGAAATCGAAAACGAGCAATAAAAAGTGGTCATTTTGAATCGATCGATAAACTGCATTCATACGGAGGTTTCTAATGAACAGGGATAAAGACAAGAAAGAAACTGAGAAAAAAGAGGAACAAACACAACAAACAAGTAATGAGGATAACGTCATACGGGAACTTGAAGAAGAATTTACAAAAGATGTGCTGATATTTTAAAGGACAGCTCACTGCTGTCCTTTTTATACCCTTAAATCGGCATGTTGCAAGTCTGATTTTTCCACCTGAACGGTTGTCATCATCCCCCCTCATTTATTATCTAAATCCCTCATTTTCATGAAAAAACATTTCCTAAACTTGACAAAAAACTGAATGTAAAATATGATACATACATATGAATATATGCTCATATATAATAAATAAAGTGAGGGAAATCATCATGAAGACCGAAGACCATTCTTTCCTAAAATCTGAAACCATTGAAAATGTATCGCGCATATTTAAAGTATTAGCCGATCCAACACGAATCAAAATTCTTTATTTGTTATCGCAAGAAGAGTGCAATGTCAATCACATTGCAGAAGTGTTGGAAATGTCACAATCAGCCGTTTCCCACCAACTTAGTATGTTGCGAAATCTGAGACTGGTTAAGTATCGCCGTGAAGGAAAAACACTGTTTTACTCCTGCGATGACGAACACGTTATTTCATTATTAAAACAAGCCATTGACCATGCTGAACATCATTAAGGAGGCGTTTTATCATGCATCATCACCACCATCATTCTCACGACCACCATGGTCATCACCATCACCACGGACACCATCATGGTCACAGTAGAGAAGGGAATAAAAAAGGGCTTACGATTGCACTTCTCATTACCACTGGAATTATGTTATTGGAGTTTTTTGGAGGTTTAATCACAAACAGTCTAGCTCTTCTTTCTGACTCTGGTCATATGCTTAGTGATGCCAGTTCACTTGTTCTTAGTCTAGTTGCTATTTGGTTTGCCACCAAACCAGCTTCCCCCAATAAAACGTATGGCTTTTATCGTTTTGAAATTTTAGCCGCTTTATTTAATGGAGTTACCTTGTTTGTAATCGCTGGATTTATTATTTGGGAAGCAATTGAACGTTTTTACAACCCACCAACGGTAGCTAGCGGCTCTATGATGCTGATTGCGTCCATTGGTCTTTTTGCCAATCTTTTAAGTGCTTGGGCGTTAATGAGAAAAGGGGATGTGAAAAATAATGTCAATCTTCGTAGTGCCTATCTTCATGTGATCGGTGATGCTCTGGGTTCCGTAGGCGCTATCGTTGCTGGGCTTGTCATGTGGATCTTTGGTTGGTATGTGGCAGATCCCATTATTTCCGTTTTGGTTGCTTTATTAATCTTGAAAGGCGCTTGGGGAGTTGTTAAACATACGGTTCACATTTTGATGGAAGGAACGCCCATTACCATTGACCTAAATGAAGTGAAAAAAGTCTTAGAAAGTATTGACGGAGTTATTAATGTTCACGACCTCCATATTTGGACGATTACATCAGGGCTGGATTCATTAAGTTGCCATATTTTAATTGAAGATCATCAAGACAGCCAAAAGGTTTTACAAGAAGCGATCCATTTTATTGAGGAACACTTTAAAATTCAGCATACAACCATTCAAATTGAGACTTCTCAAATTCATCACGAGGACATGAAAATCTAACGAAAAGTATAATCAATATAGAGCAAGATCAGTCATTGTTCATATTTTAGCAAACTTAAACTAATAAACGATAAAAGTTTTCCTTGACTAAAAAATTTTCTGATGTACAATTTATTTAGGCAACATTTTCTTTGCTCTTACATATATCTAATTCTAAATGTAGGAGCAATTTTTTTAGCCTAAAAGTTTCCTTAATGCAAAATATTTAGTGAAAACCAATCATGAGGTGAGCATCATGAGTGAAAATATAAAAAAGCTGTCGTTAGCAGATAAAGAAGGTTGGAGAAATAAACGGACACAACCAACCTGATATCGCGGGAGGTTCCCAGTTCGGATACACGTTACTTTCCGTTATTTTGCTTTCCAATTTAATGGCAATATTGCTTCAAGCATTGGCTGGCAAGTTGGGAATTGTAACGGGAAGGGATTTAGCACAAGCCTGTCGAGATCATTACAGCAAACCAGTGGCGATATTCTTATGGATTTTATGTGAATTAATGATAGCAGCTTGTGATCTAGCCGAAGTGATCGGTTCGGCAATCGCTTTGAAATTGTTGTTTGGCATTCCGTTAATATATGGAGTGATTATTACAGCTCTGGATGTACTGGTCGTATTGCTACTGCAGAATAAAGGTTTTCGTTATATTGAAACGTTGGTGATTGTTTTAATTCTAACCATTGGTGCTTGCTTTGCGACTGAAATCTTTCTTTCTAAACCAGATGTAGGTGGCATATTGAAGGGATTTGTTCCAAGCAAAGAGATTATTAACAATCCATCCATGCTCTATATTGCAATCGGGATTTTAGGTGCAACCGTAATGCCTCATAATCTTTATCTGCATTCTTCCATTGTGCAGACACGTCAATACGAACAAACCAGCTCGGGTAAACGACAAGCGATCAAATATGCTACTTGGGATTCAACGATTGCCCTATTCTTCGCTTTATTTATTAATGCAGCGATCCTTATTGTTTCTTCTGCTACGTTCCATAAAGCAGGAATGAAAGATGTTGCGGAGATTGAAGATGCTTATCACTTGCTCTCTCCACTGCTTGGAACAACACTTGGAAGTATTTTATTTGGAGTTGCTTTGTTGGCTTCTGGTCAAAACTCCACATTAACGGGAACCTTAGCTGGTCAAATTGTGATGGAAGGTTTTCTAAATATTCGCCTTCCTGCTTGGTTAAGAAGACTGATAACTCGATTGATTGCCATTGTCCCAGCCGTTGTTGTAACTGCTCTTTATGGCGAAAGCGGAACGGCTCAATTACTTATTTTGAGCCAAGTGATTCTTTCTTTACAGCTCTCTTTTGCGGTAGTGCCTCTCGTTCAATTCACTAGCGATAAAAAGAAAATGGGTGAGTTCGCAAATCCATTATGGTTGAAAGTTCTTGCTTGGATGGTAGCGGTTGTGATTATCAGCTTAAACGCATATTTATTGTTCCAAACATTCTTTGGTTAAGGAATAATAAACCTCATTATCTTTTTGCGGATAATGAGGTTTATTGTTTTTATCTAATAGAATTTTTTGATGTAGCTAATTAAATGAATCGCACGGTAAATATTGGGTTGATTTTTTTAAATTCCATTCTTTTTTTGTTTTTAATTCAAATAAATATTTGAATAATAAAAGAAATGGGGTATAATATATTCAAACGGAAATTTGAATATGAAAGAGGGATAATGAATGAGTAAGAAAGATACATGTGAAATTTATTGTTATAACGAAGAAAAAGTCAATCGAATACATGGTGAATTGCAAAAAGAAGATATATCTAGTGTTGTCCAGTTGTTTAAAGCACTGGCAGATGAAAATAGGGCAAAAATTGTCTATTCACTTTGCCAAGATGAAGAGTTATGTGTATGTGATATTGCTAATATCATCGGGGCTTCTGTTGCAACAACTTCCCATCATTTACGCACCCTTTATAAACAAGGGATTGTAAAGTATCGAAAAGAAGGAAAGCTAGCATTTTATTCGCTGGATGATGACCATATTAAGCAGTTAATCATGATTGCGTTAGCACATGAGAAAGAGGTGAAAGTCCGTGTCTGAACAACAAGCAAAATTATCTGAGAAAGAAATGAAAACCTACCGTGTTCAAGGATTTACTTGTGCAAACTGTGCAGCAAAGTTTGAAAATAACGTAAAAGCATTGCCCGGTGTTCAGGATGCTAAAGTAAACTTTGGAGCGTCTAAAATTACCATTTGGGGTACAACAACCATCGAAGAATTAGAAAAAGCAGGGGCTTTTGAAAATTTGAAGATTCGGGAAGATAAAGAAAAAGCAGTCAAGCGTGAACCTTTTTGGAAGCAAAAAGAGAACATCAAAGTGTATATTTCCGCTGTTTTGCTTGTGATTAGTTGGTTTTTAGGGAAGCAATACGGAGAAGAGCATTTCTTTGCGACGATTGGGTATGCTGCAGCGATTTTAATTGGTGGATATTCGCTATTTATTAAAGGGTTCAAGAACCTAGTTCGATTGAATTTTGATATGAATACGCTGATGACAGTGGCGGTTTTAGGAGCTGCAGCGATTGGTGAATGGGGAGAAGGTGCAACCGTTGTCATCCTTTTTGCTATTAGTGAAGCCTTAGAGCGTTATTCCATGGATAAAGCTCGTCAATCCATTGAATCGTTGATGGATATTGCTCCAAAAGAAGCATTAATTCGTCGAGGAAATGAAGAAATGATGGTCCCTGTTGACGATATTCAAGTCGGGGATATTATGATCGTAAAGCCTGGTCAGAAATTAGCGATGGATGGAATCATCATCAAGGGTATATCTACATTAAATCAGGCTGCCATTACAGGGGAAAGTGTTCCCGTAGCGAAAACAGTTGGTGATGAAGTTTTTGCAGGAACATTGAATGAAGAAGGTTTATTGGAAGTAAAAGTGACAAAACGAGTGGAAGATACAACCCTTTCGAAAATCATCCATTTAGTGGAAGAAGCTCAAGCAGAACGAGCGCCTTCTCAAGCATTTGTGGATCGTTTTGCCAAATACTATACACCAGCCATTATCATTTTTGCTCTTTTACTAGCCGTTATTCCGCCATTATTTATGGGTGCTGATTGGAGCGAATGGATTTATCGGGGTCTAGCTGTATTAGTAGTTGGTTGTCCGTGTGCGCTGGTCATTTCCACTCCTGTTGCGATTGTAACCGCCATTGGAAATGCAGCGAAAAACGGGGTGTTAATTAAAGGTGGCATCTATTTAGAAGAAGCAGGATCTCTAAAAGTCATCGCTTTTGATAAAACAGGAACATTAACAAAAGGTGTTCCTTCCGTCACCGATGTGGTCACTTATAATGGCGATGAAAATGAACTAATGACCATTACAGCAGCCATTGAAAAAGGCTCACAACATCCACTTGCTTCCGCCATTATAAGAAAAGCAGAAGAAGAAGGATTGAATTTTAATGATTTATCTGTTGAAGAATTCCAATCCATTACAGGTAAAGGTGTCAAAGCAAGAGTAAACAACGAAATGTATTATGTTGGAAGTCCAGGTCTTTTTGAAGAACTTCTTCCAAATGGCATCCAATCAGAAATAAAAGAACAAATGACAACCCTTCAAACACAAGGGAAAACGGTCATGGCGTTAGGAACGGAAAAAGAAATTCTGGCGTTAATTGCCGTGGCAGACGAAATAAGAGAATCATCCAAAGAGGTTATTCGAAAACTTCATCAAGTCGGTATTGAAAAAACGGTAATGTTGACAGGGGATAACCAAAGAACAGCCGAAGCCATCGGAAAACAAGTCGGCGTTTCCGATATTAAAGCCGATTTACTTCCAGAAGATAAACTGAATTTCATCAAAGAGCTTCGTGACAAGCATCAAAGCGTGGCGATGGTTGGAGATGGTGTGAACGATGCACCAGCTCTTGCAGCTTCAACCGTTGGTGTGGCGATGGGCGGTGCTGGAACCGATACAGCCCTAGAAACAGCCGATATTGTCTTAATGTCTGATGATTTAAGCAAATTGCCATATACGATTAAATTGAGCCGCAAAGCTTTAGCGATTATTAAGCAAAACATTACTTTCTCTTTAGGGATTAAGGCATTGGCATTACTGTTAATTGTGCCTGGTTGGTTAACGCTATGGTTAGCGATATTTGCCGATATGGGAGCAACATTAATCGTAACATTAAACAGCATGCGATTGCTAAAAGTTAAAGAATAAACTTTGTGTTCAAAAAATGTAAGGGATGCCATTTGGTTATCCTTTTTTCATGATAAAGATATTTCTTTAATCAACTCCCATGGAAGAACGAATGAACTTCCATCATCTGTGATGTCGCGAAGCGATGCATGGGTGGCTAACGGGAGTCAATAGTAACATAATAAGATAAGAATTTTTGTTATTTTGACAATAAAAATGACAATGACAAAAAGCTCGGCTATTTGCCGAGCTTTCCAGTCTGAGATAATCTTATTATCATCTTTTACTTTGATAAAAATATAAAAAGGTTCTTCACCATTTTTTGTGAAAAACGCTCAATTCATTTCTCTATTCGTTGTATAATCTAGACTAACATCAGAGAGAGAGGGAAGATCGGTTTTCATCGTTTGAGAATGCAAAAGAAACCGATGCTAATACGATTGGAGGAGATCGGGCGCTTTCCGTTCACTGATCTCGATTCCCTCCTGTTGATGCCAATACATTCGAGCTTGGAACAGGGAGGGAGCAACCATACCAGAGCGCCAAATCGGCGCATAGCCGCTGAAGCGACTGACCCCCAAGCGAACCATCTCCCTATGCACATAGCGTCAGGAAGGCTTTAGCAGTTAAGGAATGCTGCCGTTGAATGAGTCCTACTTCTCGTTCCAGAAGGGTCAGTTCTTTGGCGGAAGGGGGTTGACGAATTTTTGATCCATGCCTTTACGTAATTTGATAGGTAATGGAATAAAATCTCCTTAACGGCGCCGGATAGGGTAAAACTGATCAACCGAAATATGCATTTTCACCAAATGTTGACAAAAGGACTTGAATTTTCTTATGAGGTAAACGATGAAACGTACACGTCTCATGTCTTCCCAATCGATTGGGAACATCCAAAGAACAACGATTTTTTAGTGGTCAATCAATTGCCGATTGAAGGGCGTATGTCCCGTAGACCAGATATCGTTATATACATTAATGGTTTGCTGCTGATTGTATTTGAGTTGAAAAATCCGAACAACGAGCAGGCGACTGTTTATGATGCATATACCCAAATTCAAAACTATACATATGATATCTCGCAATTATTTAACTACAACGCTTTTGTTGTCATTTCCGATAATGTGGAAACAAAGCATGGGATGCCGTTTGCCGATTACGATTTCTTTGCTTCATGGAAATCGATTGATGGGCGAAGTGTCGATAACAACCGCGCCAATACGATGCGCACGTTGATTGAAGGATTATTTCCAAAAGATCGCCTGCTAAATTATATTCGTAATTTTATTGTCTTTTTGGAGGAAGGAAGCAAAATTACAAAAATTGGTGCGAAATATCATCAGTTTTTTGGCGTAAACTTCGCTGTCAATGAAGCAATCCGTGCAACGCGTCCGGATGGGGATCGGAAAATCGGGGTAATGTATCATACAACGGGTTCGGGCAAATCGCTAAGCATGTTATTTTTCGCAGGAATTTTATCGCGCCATCCTGAAATGGAAAACCCATCTATTGTCATTCAAGTGGATCGCAATGACTTAGACGGACAGTTGCATGATACGTTTGTGCAAGGGAAATCATACATCGGTCATGTGCATCGCGCGGAAAATACCGAACAGCTGCGGACATTACTGAGAGGGGAAGCAGGGCAAATTATTTTCTCCACTATTGAAAAATTCCGTAAAAAAGAAGGAGAAAACCGACACCCTGTTTTATCGGAGAGACGAAACATTGTTGTGATTGCCGATGAAGCACATCGTACCCAAGCCGGTTTTGCGGGCGGATTTGCCGCTCAGTTGCGTTATGCTTTACCGAACGCTTCCTATATTAGATTTACAGGAACCCCGGTCGATTTTGTTGATAACAATACAGAAGAAATTTTCGGACATATTATCCACCGCTACGATATGGCTCAGGCGGTCGAAGACAAAGCGACATTGCCAATTTACTATGAGAGCCGTCTAATTCCGCTTGATTTATCTACTGAGGACATTGATGAAAAATACAGAGAAATTATCGAAGAAGCAGGGGGAGACGATAAAGAGTCAGAGAGCTATAAAAGAAAATGGGCCGCTCTGGAAAAAGTCGTCGGTACTCCAAAACGGCTCCGTCGTTTAGCCAAAGATATCGTATCACATTTTAACCAAGTCGCCAATCCATTTCAAAAAGCCATGATTGTCTGCATGAGCCGGCGAATTGCGGTTGATTTGTATAATTATCTAAGAGAGATTCCAGAATGCCCTCCTGTTGAAGTGATTATGACAGGAGATGTATCAAAGGATCCTAAAGAGTGGCGAGAGGTTCAGCCGGGAAGCAAATATGCGCATATTAAGTCGAAAAAAGAGCAAGAAGAAGTGAAAGCCAAACTTCGTGACCCAGAAGACCCTTTGAAATTTGTCATTGTCGTCGATATGTGGTTAACAGGAATGGACGCTAAACCGCTTTCCTATCTTTATGTCGATAAGCCAATGAGGGGACACAATCTTATGCAAGCCATTGCCCGTGTAAACCGAGTGTTTCCAGGAAAAGAAGGCGGTGTAGTCGTTGATTATATTGGCATTGCCACTTCTCTGAAAGAAGCAACTCATAAATATACGCAAAGCGGCGGAACGGGAAGTCCTACTTATGATATTTCAGAGGCCGTTAACATCTTTATGAATCATCTGGAGACAGTAAGGGGATTTATTCCAAGTGAGATTGATGTTCAAAACTGGCGGGCAAAACCAAAGATAGAGCGCGAAGACTTCATTGCAGATCTTGTTAACATGCTTTTAAATCGAGATCCCGAGGAATATATCCAAGCAGCTACCAAACTAGAAAAATCGTATCAGTTGGTGAAACATCAGCCGGAAGTGCTTGAACTTGCAGATGAGGTTATGCTTTATTTAATGATGAAAGCACAACTTCGCAAACATTTGCGGCCACCAATTGAAAAACCGAGTGAAAATAAAACATTAGAAGAGCGATTATCAGAACTTATTGACAATAGTCTATTAGCGAAAGAAACTGTTGACATTTTCCAAATAGCAGGAATTGAACGCCCAGATATCAGCATATTGGACGAAGCGTTCTTAGCAGATTTAACGAAAAAAGAGCATGTAGACTTGCGCTTAAAGTTGCTGAAAAAACTTTTAGAGGACCAAATTAAAGTGACATTTAGCCAAGGAAGCCCACAGTCAAAGGCGTTAAGCGAACTTCTAGAGAAAACGTTAAGGGATTATCATAATCGTGTCATTCAGGCTGCTGATGTGATCCGGGTTATGATTAACATGCGCAAAGAAATGGAAGAAGAAATGCGCAAGCGGCACGACTTGGGATTGTCAGAGGAAGAAATTGAGTTTTACAAGGCGATCACTGCTATGGGGCAGGAAGCGTTCTCAAACGAGTTTCTTGCTAGTCTAATCCATAAGGTGGTCAAAGCTTTAAAGAAACAATTAGCCGTAGACTGGACAAGTCCTTACCGCCGAGATGTCTACGCCAAGGTCAAATTAGCTGTCAAGCAAGTACTCATCAGAGAAAAAATTACCGGCCAACAATTGCAATTCTTAACAAACAAATTCATGGAACAAGCCGAACAGCAATATAAAGACTGGCCGATGAATGCGTGACAACGAGAACAGATGTCTCTTATAGGGGCATCTGTTTTTGTATAAATCGTTATGAAGGGAGAAGAAATGCATGCGAGTAGGATTAGACAGAGAAATTATTAAAAGTCTTACAAGGACAGTAGAGTCGTTTTCACCATTGAGTGAAATGCTTCGGGAGTAGACAGAATTAATAACGAGAATAAATCTTGGCTCAAACATAAGCCGACATTTCAATTCGGTATTTTATCAACCTGAACTATCGATTGCCTTTAATACATTAGCCTCGAGATTGAGGGAAACACAATTACATATACAATCCATTGCTCCATTCTTAGAATCAATTAGTACGTTAAGGAACAGTTTTGCTGGTGCAACTGATTCTATGCAAACTGTTTTAGATAGTGTTAAACAATTAAGTTTATCATTAAGCAAACTCTACACTAGTATCGATAGTCCGATTGCAGAACTCCAAAGAACAATTAATTAAACATTAGAATTATATAAAGTTAACCTGTCACCGACGATAAAAGCATTAGAACAATGGCAGGTTCAATTTAAAGAATTGCAAAAAATAAATTTTCCAAAGGTTGGCCCGAGTTCGACACTTACTAGGCAAACAAATTGCTCACCAGCCCTTGATACATAAGGGTTGATGAGCGATTAGGCATACTTCACGCGTGTATCTATGAGTGATGCTGGATATGTAGGATTCTTAGAAGCAGATCCAACGCCTACAGCCACAAAGTTTTGGCGATGCTTTAAAGTGAGTTTCGCATGCTGATTTATATGTTCTTACGTTATAACTCATAAACCCCGATATTAAAAGGACTAATTTACGAAGCGTGTGCCTACGAAAATCAACGTATTTTCTAGTGTATAGACCTTAAATCCTTTGATATAAAAGGCTTTTTCTAAATTGTGCTTGCCTAAAATTGGACTTCAAACTGTCGAACTCGGAGTACAGAAAATATGTAAAAATCGCTTTTCGGTACGGAATTTTTGTAAAAAAGAAGGGCCTGGTACGGAAAATATGTAAAAAGCCCCTTTCGGTACGGAAATTTTGTAAAAAACTCCTTTCTGGTACGGGATTTTTGTAAAAAAAGAGGGGTCTGGTACGGAAAATGTGTAAAAAACCACTTTCCACCTATTCCTCCCGCTCCCATTCCTGTTTGCAATCCGGACATTGCCATTTGATTACACGATCTTTTTCCAAACTGGAAATGCCAATTTTTCTGCTAAAGTGGGTGGCATTGCCATAATGCTTTTGCAGTTCTTTTGGAATCGGATCTCCTTGCAAATTAGCGCCGCAGTAGGGGCAGAATTCTTTGCTATTCTCCATTTTCCTCTTCTCCTTTCTTATCTGGTCTATTTATTCGATTATATTTTTCTCTTGGGTGTATTCGTACTTCTTCCCGTTTCCTTTTCATTTCATTACCAAATATACGGATGAGCGGAATAATAAGTTTCTTTTGCTTGCCTGTATTTGAATTCTCTATCTGGGCGGCCATTATTTTATCTACCCAGTCTTCACTTTTTGTTGAGTAGATTTGTTATTTTACAGGGAGAAATTCGATGAAATGGGTTAAAAAGGGGCAAAGTGTAAGATAGAATAATAATAGATAATCGATTTTATTTTCTTTTCCTTATTATAAATTAATATAACAGAAGGCCTTTTTGGTCCAGAGAAATGGTGAAAAATCATCGGCAAGGATGTATGACGAAAACAGTCGTTGGCATTCTTGCCGATGTTTTTTATTTATCAACATTTTTGATGGAGGGATTATTTATGAATCAGTATTATGTCGTTCTTAGAACAAAAGAGAAAGATGAATTAATGGATGTCGTGGGGGCTTTGTCATTAGAGGAAGCATGGGCAATTGCCAGAATACGTTATGAAGAAAGAATGCGTGAGGGAGATAGTCTGTTTGTTTTTCCAGCGATAGGACCTCTTGCATTTGATGAGAATAATCGATTTGTTAGCAACAGCGGAGGGAATATGAAAATTATGATGAAGTTCTAAAGAAAACAAAGATGACTCCCGTTGAAGTGCAGTTCAACGGGAGTCATTTTTTTTCGTTTCCTTTCATGGTACCGAACAATAGATCCCCATGGCCATCGAATCAAATTTACATCTTCTTCATCATGATTGCATCGCATTTGCCACTGTTAGACGTAACGACTCATCTTATCGATGTTTAGAACAGATTTTATCAAAAACGGATCAATCAGTCCGATTTGCATTAAAACCGAAAGTTGAAACAGAAGATATTCAACTATTACAAAATGATCATCCGTTATATAAATTAGCTTTGGAACTTGGGGGTACAGAAACGCAAAAAGCCACTATACCGGTGGCAATAGTAAAAGCAAATGTTCTGGAACGTATCCAAATAGAATTAGACCAAATTAATGTTGTAGATGGAACAGGCGAGAATTAGAACAGTCACTTATTCTTTTAGGTAAGCGAGAATCTGATGATTGGATAGAAATAGACCTCTATCTTTTATTTAATGGGGATTTTGAATATATAAGTACAGGTATAGAAGACCCTTCGTTTAAACGTGAAACGATCATACACGCATGAAAAATCCTGTAGGGTGTACAGTTAAAACATGATGAATGCTTGAACAAAAAGTGTATTTATTTGCGGAAATCTATAGTTTTCATTAGCTTGGTATGGGATTTATGTAAAAACTATTATTTTGGTACGGGAATTTTGTAAAAGCTCAGTACGGGATTTAAGTAAAAACTGTGGTCTCAGTGCGGAATTTTTGTAAAACGTTCCTCGGTACGGGATTTATGTGAGCATTTTGCATATTTTTTGACCCAAGAGCCATAAGGATTTCAAAGACACAAAAAAGGACTTCACCCCTAAAATGTAGAATTTTTGAAGTGACGAAACCACAAAAATTCAAAAGGAGCATTCCT
>NZ_JBQPTH010000027.1:0-28404 GCF_052220245.1 Geobacillus sp. BK01 | reverse complement strand
CTTTCTTGTAGATCTGCACGAGGCAAGACGACAGGACTTGATGGATATTGGCCTCATACAGCCGGTCCAAATGGCGAGCAATGGCATCGTCGTTGAACCAAGACGGATCCAACCCCGGCCGGATCAGCTTGGGCAAATCGATGTCATGCGCCCACCGTTCCAAATGAACGAGCGCTTGCCGGCCGCTCAAGATATCCAGAATGATGAGGCTGACGATATCGCTGGTTCGGGTTTGGCATTGCGGATCGACCGGAACCAGCCGGTCAATCAGCTGAAGGAGGCCAAGATCCTTGAAGAGGGCGCTTATTATATTCAAATAGGAACTTTCATAAATCGCGCGAATTCGAATGTCCATGATGGAAAAACTCCTTTGCGTTGCTTGTGTGTCAAGGATTCATTCGACATGAAAACAAAAAAATCCTCCCGATTTTGGTCGAGAGGGTGCGAAATGTGAGTAAATCGGCTTTTTCGTTTCGTTTTTCAGCTTCAGCAGCTGATCGTGAATTTCCGCGCTTTCGGCCACCCCGCCGCCCGGCGAGTTGATGCGCAACACGACCGCTTTGACATCGTCATCTTCTTTCACTTGTCTGATCATTTGCAAAAACGTCTGATGGTTATAAAGCGGCGAGGCCAACAACGCATCGGCTTCCGCTGCCTCCTCAATGACACCGCTCACTTCCAGCACGGCGATTTTTTGCAGCGGGTCACCGTCTTCGACGACCTCCTCGCTAAACGGCTCCTCCATAAGCGTCAGCCAGTTTTCCGACCATGTTCCGGCCTCGTCAGACAGCAGTGCACCGATGGTATTAACGAGTACGGACATAATAAATAGAGCAGCAGCGATCGCCAGCGCCGTCCACCGTTTTCGATTCATCCTCTTCCCCCTTTGCATCGGCTGCCATATTTTTAGAATCATGGCAAACGTGATACAATATTCATTGTACATCGGTTCAAGATTTGATGCCATTGGGAGGGCGCAAAATATGGACATGGAACGCAACCGTCTTTATTTTTTTTATAAGCATGACGATGAGCTGATCGAACGGGTAAAGCCGCTCATCGAGCGGGCCGAGCGCGGGCCGTTTGTCGTTGTCGACGACGCCCGGGAAGCGAACATTATCGTCAGCATCGGCGATGACGGGGCATTTTTGCAGGCGGTCCGGCAGACCGGATTCCATCCCGACCGTTTATACGTCGGGGTATCAACGCTGCCGGCGCGCGGGTTTTATTGTGATTTCCAAATCGACGATATCGACCATATGGCCGAGGCGGCTAGAAACTGGAAACTCGAAGTGCGGCGCTATCCGGTTATTGAAGTGACGATCGACGGGACGGCTTCGTTTTTCTGTTTGAACGAATGTTCCATCCGCTCACAAATCATTAAAACGATGGCGGTCGACGTGTTCATCGACGACTTGCATTTTGAGACGTTCCGCGGCGATGGCATTATCGTCTCAACGCCGACCGGCAGCACCGGCTACAACAAGTCGGTGCGCGGAGCGGTCGTCGATCCGCTCCTGCCGTGCTTCCAAGTGAGTGAACTCGCCTCGCTCAACAGCAACCGTTACCGCACGCTCGGCTCGCCGTTCATTTTGAGCGGCACGCGGACGCTGACGCTGAAAATTTCGGAGGAAACAAGCCATTTTCCGATCATCGGCCTCGACAATGAAGCGCTCAGCATCCAGCATATTGAACGGATCGACATCCGTCTGAGCGACCGGGTCGTGAAAACGGTGCGCTTAAAAGACAATTCGTTTTGGGATAAAGTGAAGCGCGTCTTTTTGTAGCGATCGCAAAAAAGGGTGCTCTGCGTCGGCAGAACACCCTTTCGCTTTGCGGATCGCTTCACGCGGCCCGCTTCCTCTTCCTGAAACGGGCCGCGTGAAAGCCGGGCCGAGACGGACTTCGCTAAGCTCACGTCGCAAAACCCCGTGCCGCGGCGTTTATGACGACCGGCCGAAGAGGCGCGCTTCCCGCTCGCGCAGCTCGACGCGGCGGATTTTGCCGGACACCGTTTTCGGCAAGTCGTTGACAAATTCGATTTTGCGCGGATACTTGTATGGGGCGGTCAACTGTTTGACATGTTCTTGCAACGCCGGGATGAGGGACGGATCAGTTTGGTCGATCCCTTCGCGCAAGACGACGAACGCCTTGACGACATGGCCGCGCACTTCATCCGGGCTGGCGACAACCGCGCATTCTTTCACCGCCGGATGTTTGACGAGGGCGTCTTCGACTTCAAACGGACCGATCGTATACCCGGAACTGATGATGATGTCATCGCCGCGCCCTTCAAACCAAAAATAGCCGTCTTCGTCTTTGCGCGCCTTGTCGCCGGTGATGTAGTAATCGCCGCGGAACTGCATCGCTGTCCGCTCCGGGTCTTTGTAGTAATGTTTAAACAACGCCGGCGTTTCGACATGGACGGCGATATCGCCGACTTGTCCCGGCGGGCACGGCTCGCCGTTTTCATCGATAATCTCGACGCGGTTGCCCGGCGTCGGTTTCCCCATCGAGCCCGGCTTGATCTCCATTCCTTTCATGACGCCGACTAGCAGCGTATTTTCCGTCTGCCCGTAGCCGTCTCGCACTTCGATGCCGAAATGTTTGGCAAACGTGTCGATCACTTCGCGGTTGAGCGGCTCACCGGCTGAAACGGCACTATGGAGAGGGGACAAATCGTAGCGGCCGATGTCCGGCACTTTCGCCATCAGACGGTACTCGGTCGGCGTGCAGCAAAGCACATTGATTTGATATTTTTCGAGCAGCCGCAAATATGTTTCCGGCTCAAAACGGCCGTAATAGACAAAGCCGGTCGCCCCTGAGCCAAGCACCGACAAAAACGGACTCCAAATCCATTTTTGCCATCCCGGTCCGGCCGTCGCCCAGACGAGATCGCCCTCTTCAATGCACAGCCAGTTTTTCGCCGCTGTGCGCAAATGGGCGTACGCCCAGCCATGGCAATGCACAACCCCTTTCGGATTGCCGGTCGTGCCGGATGTGTACGATAAAAACGCCATATCATCGCGCGACGTGTCTGCCGCTTCAAGCACCTCGCTTTCCTTTGCCATGCACGCTTCAAGCGGCAGCCAGCCGTCATGAACGTGTTCGCCAATCGAAAATTTGAGCAGTTGATCGATGCCATCGATCGGAGCGAACTCGCCGAGATACGGTTCGTAGGCGACGATCGCCTTTACTTCCCCGTGGAACAGCCGGTATTGCAAATCTTTTGTCCGCAGCATCTCCGAGCTCGGAATGACAACCAGCCCGGCTTTGAGCGCCCCTACATACACTTCATATGCCTCAATGAGGCGCGGCACCATGACAAGCACTTTGTCTCCTTTCTGAAGACCGCGCGATAAGAAAGCGTTTCCAATTTGATTGGCGCGCGCCATCAGACGGCCGTATGTAATCTCCCGCGTTTCCCCTTGCTCGTTTTCCCATTTTAACGCGATCCGATCCGGATCAGCCGTTGCGTGTCTTTCCATTTCCGATGTTAAATTGTACCGCTCAGGCGCGATCAATTCTTCCCGCCTCATCGTTCCTCCCCCTGTTCCTCGTTAGTTTGCCGGTGCCGGCATTTTCATTATACAAAACAGTTGTTATATTTTGAATACTTTTTTGACATCTTGAACGCTCTCCCACCTCCACGTACGCTTCAAGGTGGGAGATTCTTGGAAACACCCGCCCCGCGGCAGACTCTATGCATGATCTTTCCTTTCGTATACAGGAACGTGTGTTCTATATCTTCCGTTTCTGTTTTGCGGAAGCAAGAGTAGCGGCAAATCCCGATTTCTCCCCCACTGACGCCCGCGCGTGGAAGCGGGGATCTTCTCGTTCAAAATGATAAACGGCGGGGAAGACCCCGCCGTGAAGCCATCATATGAAATTAAAATTGGCGTGCACCGCCCAATTGTTGTTGCGCCATGGCTACGAGACGTTTCGTGATCTCGCCGCCGACCGAACCGTTGGCGCGGGAAGTCGTGTCAGCGCCTAAATTGACGCCAAATTCTTGGGCGATTTCATATTTCATTTGTTCGAGCGCTTGTTGGGCACCCGGAACAAGCAATTGATTGTTGTTGTTGTTGCGTGCCATCTGTTTTCACCTCCTTGTGTCTATAGAATGTGTGAAAACAGACGGCCATATGCAGCAACGCTTTTGGTAAATTTTGAGATTTAGAACAGTCCGGCAAACTCGTCCGTCCGCCCAGTCTCTTCGTCCATCACCATCGTTTCCGTCTCGTTGATCGCCTTCTCGAGCAGCGGAGCGAGATCGAGT
Organism: Geobacillus sp. BK01; assembly: GCF_052220245.1. NCBI lineage: Bacteria > Bacillati > Bacillota > Bacilli > Caryophanales > Anoxybacillaceae > Geobacillus > Geobacillus sp. BK01. The sequence continues at coordinate 24,125 of NZ_JBQPTH010000027.1, read as the reverse complement.
TCGCGCTCATAATGGAGCACTTTCTCTTTTTTTGGCTTCGTTTTCGGCGCCCGCGGCGTAAAAATGGTGCAGCAGTCTTCGTATGGAAGAATCGAAATATCGTGGGTGTCGATGTGCTTCGCCATCTCGATAATTTCCATTTTATCCATGGAAATGAGCGGGCGCAAAATCGGTGTGTTCGTCACTTCGTTAATGACGTGCATGCTTTCAAGCGTCTGGCTCGCCACTTGGCCGAGACTTTCCCCGGTGACGATCGCCAACGCCCGCTGGCGGCGGCGCAAGGCATCCGTAATGGTTAACATCGCCCGCCGGGTGGAAATGAGCGAGTATTCGTTGGGCACCCCTTGGTAAATGGCTTGCTGCACTTCGGTAAACGGCACGATGTGCAGCTTCATTTTTCCACCGTACGTCGTCAGCTTGCGCACTAAATCAATCACCTTTTGCTTCGCCCGCTCGCTGGTAAACGGCGGGCTGAAAAAGTGAACCGCCTCAATTTCCAAGCCGCGCTTCATCGCCAAATACCCAGCGACCGGGCTGTCGATGCCGCCGGAGAGCATGAGCATCGCCTTGCCGCTCGTCCCGACCGGCAGGCCGCCAGCGCCGAAAATGTCGCGGCATGTGACATACGTGCCGTCTTGGCGCACTTCGACGCGCACATCGATGTCCGGCTCGCGCACATTGACCGTCAAGTCGTCCGTCTGCCGCAAAATATGCGCCCCGATTTCATGGTTCAACTCGTCGCTTCGGTACGGAAACTGTTTATTGACGCGACGGGCGCTCACTTTAAACGTTTTTCCTTTGTACGGCAGCTGCCGGATGGCGGCGAGCGCCGTTTCTTTGATCGCCGCCAAGTCGTTTTCGCATTTCATCGCCAAGCTGAACGAATGGATGCCAAAGACGGTTTTCAGCTTGTCGATGATCGGCTCGTGCGGCTCACCGTTTAATAAAATGTACATCCGGTCGCGCATATATTCAATCTGAATTCTAGGAAATGCCTGCAGTTTGCGGGCGATGTTTTGTTTCAGCCGCCGCACGAACACATTGCGGTTTTTTCCTTTCGTCGTCATTTCCCCATAACGGATTAAAATGCGGTCATACTTCATCTCCATATTATCCCGTTACCTCGCTTAATGTTTTGATCGCCTGTCGGATGGCCGCCACTGCCGGCGCGATCTCTTCCCGTGTATTGTCAAACGACAAGCTGATGCGGATGCCGCGCTCGGCCCGGTCTTCGCCAACCCCCATGGCCAGCAGCGTTTGGCTCGGCGCCTTTTTTTTCGACGAACAAGCCGATGTTGTCGAGACGTAAACACCACTTTTTTCCAGTTCATGAACGAACACTTCCGGCTTCATGCCGCGCTTTAAGGAAAAGTTGATGATATGCGGGGCGGCGCCGTCCCGCGGCGTGTTGATCTCAATGTCCGGAATGGCGGAAAGAGCGGTCAGCCACTCGTCTTTGAGCGCCTTGAGCCGGTCGATCTCCCGCCCGTATCTCTCCATGGCAAGGCGGAGCGCTTTGGCCATCGCGACAATGGCGGCGACATTTTCCGTGCCGGACCGAAACCGCATTTCCTGTCCGCCGCCGGCCATTAATGGCGCCAAGCGGACGCCTTCGCGGACGTACAGTACACCGGCACCGCGCAATCCGTGAAATTTATGGGCCGATATCGTGCATAAGTCGACGCCCGCCTGTTTCAAATCGAGCGGCACTTTGCTGATGCCTTGCACCCGGTCGACATGAAACAGCGTCTTCGGATAGCGGGCTAAAAGCGCCCCGATTTCTTCAATCGGCTGTACGGTGCCGACTTCGTTGTTCACATGCATGATTGAAACGAGAATCGTATCGTCGCGCAGCGCGCGTTCGATTTGTGCGGGTGACACTCTTCCTTCCCGGTCAACCGGCAAGTACGTCACCGCAAAGCCGAGCTCTTCCAGCTGGCGACACGGCTCTGCGACGGACGGATGCTCGATCTTTGTCGTAATGATGTGCCGGCCGCGCTGCCGATACTGCCAGGCGACCCCTTTGATGGCGAAGTTGTTCGCTTCCGTCCCGCCGGACGTGAACACAACCTCGTTCGCCTTGACGCGCAGCATGGCGGCGATTTGTTCGCGCGCCTGCCCAAGCAGCCGTTCCGCCCTCATGCCCAGCCCATGGAGCGAAGACGGATTGGCAAAATAGTCCGTCGCGACCGTGACAAACGAATCGATCACTTCCGGGAACGGTTTCGTCGTCGCGCTGTTATCAAGATAAATCATCGTTTCCATCCTCCGCTCGTCATCGGCAAATGTACATAACCATCATATAAAAGCGGGCCGAAAACAGCAATGAAAACACACATACACTTACATTATTCGCCAAAAACCCGATAAATATCGGATTTTGCCGATATTTATCGGGTTTGGATCAGCTTTCGCCCCCATCATCCGCCCGCCAAAGCTGCTGCACGCGATTGAACGCGCCCGGCTCAACGCTTTCAATCGTCGCCACCGCCTGCCGGAGCGCTTCTTCGTAATCGTAATGGCGGAACAAAAATTCGGCTTCCTCAAGTCCTTTGTGAACCGCCGGATAACGGCGGCGGTAGCGGTTGCCGTATTGAATCGTCCGTTCGGCCAACGCCGCCTGTTCGACCATTTCGACTGTCCGCTCATACAACCGTTCAACAGACACTTTGGCCTCTTCGAGCGCCTCGTCGACCGCCGGCATGTCGAGCGGCTTTTCCTCAAGGCGGGCGGCGACGGTTTGCAAGCTCGTTTTGGCCTCTGCAAGCTCGTGTGAATAAGACTCCGGCAGCCCCGGCAGCCGGCTTTTTTGCACGAGGCGAAGCGCTTCGGATAGCGTTTTTCTCATGTGGTCGAGCTTTTCGCGGGCAATCAGTTCGTCTTTGCGCAACGTCTGCAGCATCACCCGAAACTGCTCATGCTCTTCCTTCATCATGCCGATGTGCCCAACGAGCTGTTCCAGCTCTTCTTTTAGCAGCGAATAGGCGGTTTTCGCCTCGGCAGCGCGGTCATGGATGAGCCAAAACCGCTTTTGCAGCTGGTGCAGCTGCTTTTCAATGCTCCGGTATTTTTCAAGGTCGCCCGGCGGCAGATGGTAGCTTTGTTGGACGAACAGCGCTTCCGCCTGCGTTTCTTTCGCGTCGGCGGCGAGCTCTTCAAGCATGCCGCCAATGCGCGGCATTTCCTTCTGCACATACTGATGGGCCAGCACTTCTTGTTCAAGTGAATCGTACAGCGCGTCGATTTCCTCCTTCAGCTCGGCGAGCGTCTGCTTTGCCTCTTCCACACGCAGCTCGCCAATCATCGCCAGACACTGCTGAATTTTGTTCTGTTTTTCCTCGATCGCGCGTTCGACATCCAAGTGGTCAAGTATGTACCCGTTTTGTTCCATTTCCCGATAGCCGTCAGCGAGCTCGGCAAGCTGGGCGGGAAGGGACGTTTGGCACTCGCCAAGCAGCGCCGGAATGTCCTTCATCATCGCAGCGAGGCGGTCAAGCTCCTGCCTGAGCGCCAAAACGACGTCACGCGCCGCCAAGTAGTTGCCGGCTTCCGTCAATTCCGCAAATGACTGAAAGTGCTTTTCCGCCTCGGCCAGGCGGACATCGAGCAGCTCGGCAGCCGCTCCAAACGTATACCGGTAAGCGAGCAACGTTTTCTTCGCCTCCCGGTGGGCGGTGCGCAGCTCTTCAATTTCAGCCCGGCTCTGCTCTTCGCTTCCGATCAGCTCGTTGACTTCATGAATGATTTGATGCACCTCTTCCTCAAGGCGGCGCAGCCCGTCCTCCGTTTGCCCGAGCAGCCGGCGCGCCTGCCGGTACCGATATTTCTCGAGAAGCGTCTCGGTGTCAAACAGCTGTTCTTCGACATTCGGCAGCTTCACGGCCACGATTTCATCCCATTGTTGGCGCCATCGTTCAAACAGCTGCTCCGTTTCCCCGGTCATGTTCAACTGCTTCACTTTCGCGAGCTCGTCCGGCACCGGCCGGTTCATCAGTTCGATTTTCCATTCCTCAAGCCGGTCGATTTCCCGATACATCCGTTTCCGATACATATGATTGTATATGATTGCTCCTGCGCCGAGGAGCAGAACGATCCATACGATTTCCATACACGAATGCCCCCTTGCACTCCAGCTAATCCGAAATGAATGAAAATGGCGGAGAAGGCAAAAATATTTGTTTTTCAATGGTTCTATGATACCATGTTCACGACATGTTTTGACCAAAATTTTTATTTTTTTTTACAAGAATCTTCACTTGTTTTGCTATGATACATATAAAAGAAAGGGGGGCTCCGCTTTGCGTGACGGCCATATTCATACACCGTTTTGCCCGCACGGAAGTCATGACCGGCTCGAGCAATATGTCGAACGGGCGATTGCGCTCGGCTACACCGACATTTCCTTCACTGAACATGCCCCGCTGCCGGAGCGGTTTCTTGACCCGACGCCGGAGCAGGACAGCGCCATGGCGCACAGCGCGTTGGAACGCTATTTGGCCGCCGTTGCCGATGTGAAAGCGCGCTACCGCCATGATATTACGATCCGCGTCGGGCTTGAGGTCGACTTTATCCCCGGCTTTGAGGAAGAGACCGCCCGGCTGCTCGATGAGGTCGGCCCGCTCCTTGACGACAGCATTTTATCGGTTCATTTTTTAGCGCACGAAGGCCGATACGTATGCCTTGACTACAGCGCTGACATGTTTGCCGACATCGTCCGTCTGTTCGGCTCGGTCGAGCGTGTGCACGCCGCCTATTACGACACGGTGCATCAGTCCATCCGCGCCGACCTTGGCCGCTACAAACCGAAACGCATCGGCCATATGACGCTTGTGCGCAAGTTTTGGCGCCGCTTTCCGTGCCGCGAGCCGATGAGCGGGCGCATGTTGGCCATTCTCGATAGCATCGAGCAGTTCGGCTATGAAATCGACTACAACGGCGCCGGCGCCGCCAAACCGCTCTGCCGCGAGCCGTATCCGCCCAACTCTCTCATTGCCGAAGCGCAGCGGCGCGGCATCCCGATCGTGTACGGTTCGGACGCCCATTGCGCCGCCGACTTGCATCAAGGGCGGGACGTCATGGATCGCGAGGCGCTTTCGGTTTGACAGCCGCCGGACGTCATCCTAAAAATGGGCCAAAAAAGGAGGGCAACTAAGTGTTTCATCCAACTGTCTACAGCGGTACACGCGAAGAAAATTATGCGCTCGTCATCGAGCAGCTGAAGGCGCTCATCGCCGGTGAGCCGAGCATGATCGCCAACTTGGCGAACGCCGCCGCCCTGCTCCATCAATTCCTCCCCGATATCAATTGGGTCGGGTTTTACTTGACGGATGGCGACGAGCTTGTGCTCGGCCCGTTCCAAGGCTTGCCGGCGTGCGTCCGCATTCCGTTTGGCAAGGGGGTGTGCGGCACGGCGGCCGCCGAGCGGCGGACGATCGTCGTCCCGGATGTGCACGAATTTCCAGGCCATATCGCTTGCGATGCAGCGTCCCAATCGGAAATCGTCGTGCCGCTCATGAAGGAAGGGCGCGTCATCGGCGTCCTTGACATCGACAGTCCGGTGAAAAACCGCTTTGATGACATTGACCGCCGCTATTTAGAGCAATTTGCCGGTGTGCTCGTTTCGCCATAAGCTGAAACAGCGGCCGGCGTGAAGAAGGAATCCGCCTGTTCGGATTCCTTTTTCACACTTTATACGATTGACAGTGGTCATGGACAAAAATGCAATTTTTCCCCGTCTCCTTCGCCATATACAGCGCCGCATCCGCCCGTTTGAACAGCTGTTGTGCATCATCACGGCAATGGCGTCCCCACCATGAAATGCCACACGAAACGGTCACAGGCGGAATCGTGTGCTCTCTCACTTTTTCAACGATGCGGCGGGCAACCGAAACGGCGTCAGCGAGCGCCACGTTCGGCAAATACAAGGCCATCTCTTCCCCGCCCCAGCGCGCCGCTATATCGTCATCGCGAATGTTGGCGCGGATCATCTCCGCCACTTGAACGAGCACATCGTCGCCTGTTTGGTGACCGTAAAGATCGTTAATTTGCTTAAAGTTATCGATGTCAATTAAAAGAAGCGCCCCAAATGCATCCGTTTCCATCGATTTTTGGATCGCCTCATCCAAATAACGGCGCGTATACAGCTTCGTCAAATAATCGGTGACGACGAGTTTTTCGAGTTCTTCGCGCAAAATCGCGTTCATAAACGCCAGTGTCGAGTGCTGAACGAGCGACTCAAGCAGCTTAAACATATCAAACGTAAACCGGTACGGCTCGCGGGCGAGCACGATGCAGACGCCTTTTGTCTCTTTATTTTGCAGCATCGGCGCCGCCATGACGGAGCGAAACGGCCCAAAAGCGGATGGGTGTACATCGCCGGCAAAGATAATATCATTTCCGCTGCGGCGCCGCTCTTCGACCCATTCGACATAGCGTCCGGCTGATGCGTCGGCAAAAAACGGCGTGCTTCCCGGCAAAAGTTCGCGCCGGCCGCCGGCAAACAAGAAAAACCCGACTTCATCAGCGCCGAACGACCGGCGAATTTGCGCCACCATATACTCAATTCCTTCATACAGCCGCAACCGGGCGTTCAGTTCGCGCATCGTGTCATTGATGAGCTGCAAGTCACTGACAAGCCGGCGCGACTGCTCGTACAGCTTGGCGTTCTCAAGCGCGCTGCCGGCCGTCCCGGCCAACAGCGAAATAAAATTCATTTCCCGCCTCGGAAACGGCGCCGCGTGCGGGGCGATAATTTGAATCACCCCATACACCGCTTGCACCCCTTTAATGGGCGCATACAGCACTGAGCGCTGCGGCGCCGCCGTCTCCTCGCACTGCACCTGCCCGGTCAAAAACGCCCGCAGCGCCGCCGTTTGCCCTTCCCCCTCGTCCAACATCAGCGGTTTAATCGGCAAGTTCCCGCGCACGTGGTTATCGTGCGACAACAGAAGATAGTATGTAAACGAAGGATAGACATTTTGCAGCGTGCGAATAATTTCTTCCAACACATCGTCAATTTGCATCGTGGAATGGATTTTGGCCGCAAAGCGATGCAGCTGCTCGTACCGGTTCTCCTCTCCCTTCCCTTGTGACAGCGCACCTAGTTTGCGGAACAACCGGGCCAAATCCGCTCTCAGCGTTTCAAGCAGCGGTTCATCGATGCTGCGGCCTTTTTCATACACAAGCTCAACCATCGCCGGCGCCTCTTCGGAAAGCAGGAAAAAGAGGCGGGCGGCCAGACGCGGCCCGCCGTCATCCACCACAACGATCTCCCGCCCTTTGCCCGCCGCAATCCGCCCCGCCGCCGGCAGCCCGCCTGCGGCCGCTTCAAGATAAAAAGAGTCGCGCGACGGGTCAAACAAATACAGCGCGGCTCCTTGCAGCGCCAGCTCTTCTTTCAACAGCGCCAACAGCCCGCCTGCCGCTGCCGAAAACGGCCCGTCGTCCTGAAACGCCAAAAACCAGTGGAAAAATTTTTGTTTAAACGATTCATATCGTTTCGTTTCTTCCCGTTTCATCGCCTTTTCCACCTAAACTGGCATCATCATTCCAAATGAGAGAATGGATGACAAAATTTTTCTAAAAATTGCATCTTTTATTATATCATACAAATAGTGAAGAAGGGAAACAAAATATTGACTTCCCTCTGTAAAAATCATATAATAACCTTTGTGTAAAATATAGCAGCCTTTGTGCCCACCTTTATGGTTCATTTTGTTCCTCGGCCCGCCGAGGTGTATCGTGTAACTCTTAGCTGCTAGAGCGAGGATACATGAAAACAAAATGGCCATAATTGTTGGCGTACATCTGCTTTTATTTTACGGGAATAAAAGCATAAGGAGGAGCAATAAATGGCTCGTTATACGGGACCTACATGGAAAATTTCCCGCCGCCTCGGCATCTCGTTAAGCGGCACGGGGAAAGAACTGCAAAAACGTCCGTACGCGCCAGGCCAACACGGCCCAGGCCAACGGAGAAAGTTGTCGGAATATGGCTTGCAGCTGCAAGAAAAACAAAAGCTGCGCCATCTGTACGGCGTCAACGAGCGCCAATTCCGCAAAACGTTTGAAGAAGCGGGCAAAATGCCGGGCAAACACGGCGAAAACTTTATGGTTTTGCTCGAATCGCGCCTTGACAACCTCGTCTACCGTTTAGGGTTGGCCCGCACGCGCCGCCAAGCCCGCCAGCTTGTGACGCACGGCCACATTTTGGTCGACGGCAACCGCGTCAACATCCCGTCGTACCGCGTCAAACCGGGGCAAACGATTTCTGTCCGCGAAAAATCGCGCAACTTGCAAGTGATCAAAGAAGCGATGGAAGCGAACAACTTCGTTCCGGACTATTTGTCGTTTGATCCGGAAAAACTGGAAGGTACGTACACGCGCCTGCCGGAACGTTCCGAACTGCCGGCGGAAATCAACGAAGCGCTCATCGTCGAGTTCTACTCGCGTTAAGGCGCAAAAAAGATCCGAAATGCCAATGCATTTCGGATCTTTTTCTGTTTAGGCGTAGCGGATTAAGGAATATTTTTTCTTGCCGCGGCGGATGACGGTAAACCGCCCTTCGAGACGATGCCCCTCGGTCAGAACCGCCCCAACGTCTTGAATGCGTTCGCCGTTCACATAAATGGCGCCGTTTTGAATGTCTTCGCGCGCCTGGCGTTTGGACGGCGAAATGTTCGCGGCAACGAGCAGCTCGACAAGCGGAATGTCGCCGCCTTCATGGACGAATGACGGCACGTCTTTAAACCCTTGCTCGATTTCCGCGGCCGTCAAGTTGGCGATGTCGCCGCTAAAGAGCGCTTCGGAAATGCGGATCGCCTGCTTGAGCGCCTCTTCACCGTGCACAAGCCTGGTCACTTCTTCGGCGAGCGCCTTTTGCGCCGCCCGCTTCTCCGGCGCCTCACGCAATTGTTGCTCGAGCGCGTCGATCTCTTCTTTCGACAGGAACGTGAAGTATTTCAAGTAACGGATGACATCGCGGTCATCGGTGTTGATCCAAAATTGGTAAAACTCATACGGCGACGTTTTGTCCGCATCAAGCCAAATCGTGCCGCTTTCCGTTTTGCCGAATTTCGTGCCGTCGGCTTTCGTCACAAGCGGGATCGTCAAACCGAACGCTTTCGCTTCCCCTTTCGTTTTGCGGATGAGCTCAAGCCCGGCTGTGATGTTGCCCCACTGGTCGCTCCCGCCGATTTGCAGGCGGCATTGTTCGGTCTCGTACAAACGGAGGAAATCGTACGCCTGCAGCATCATATACGTAAACTCGGTAAATGAAATGCCCGTTTCGATGCGCGACTGCACCGACTCTTTCGCCAGCATGTAATTGATGCTGAAATGTTTGCCGACGTCGCGCAAAAACGTCACGACATCCAGCGGCCCGATCCAGTCGTAGTTGTTTTTAATTTCGGCCGCATTCCCATCGGCCTCAAAATCTAAAAAGCGGCTGAGCTGCTCTTTAATGCGGGCGCTCCACGCTTCGACCGTTTCTTTGGCGTTGAGCGTGCGCTCGCTTTTTTTGCCGCTCGGGTCGCCGATCAACCCGGTCGCCCCGCCGACTAAAGCGACCGGCCGGTGTCCGGCCTGCTGGAAGCGGCGCAACGTCAAAATGGCCGCTAAATTGCCGATATGCAAACTGTCAGCGGTCGGGTCAAACCCGCAATAAAGCGTCACTCGCTCCTCATTCAACAGGTTCCGGAGCCCGTCTTCGTCTGTCGTTTGGTTGACGAGCCCGCGCCATTGCAGTTCTGCAAGCAAATCCATGTTCCTCACCTCGTTATGAAATGTCAGACAAAAAGAAAACACCCGCCCTGTCTGAAGGGGCGAGTGTTCGTCGCGGTACCACCCTACTTGGAAAGCGCTCTGCTTTCCCGCTCATTTCGGTAACGGCGCATGCCGGCGGATGGCTACTGGGCGCAAGCCGTTCGCCATCGCTGCTCGGGGAGGTAATTCACGTTTGCCTATGGACTGGCTCGCACCGTCCGCCAGCTCTCTGCACCAGGGAAGCAACCGCTACTCGTTCCCGTCATCGCTTTTTCGGTATGAATATATACATTCTTTTACCATATAGACATACGCGCTGTCAACTCCGGCTTCTTTCGCCACAAACGGTGAAAAAGCGACAAAATTCCGCAACGGCGCGCGCGACTATGTTATACTTATATATATGATTTGCCAGTATAGGGGGCCCGGCATGGAACAAAAACAGTTTCGCGCTTCTTTGCAAAAAGTGTGGCATTATTTTTCGCTTACATATGACGTCGTCTGGAATGTCACCCTTATTTTGCTCATCGCCGCGCTCTGCCTCGTTTGTTTGGCCGTTGGCGCCGGCGCCGGCTATTTCGCCTTTTTGGTGAAAGATATGGCGGTCCCCTCGCAAGACAAAATGAAAAGCGAGATTTATAGTTATGAAGAAACAAGCCATATGTATTTTGCCAACGGCGTCTATTTAGGGCGGTTCCGGTCTGATCTCGACCGCGAGGCGGTGCCCCTTTCCGACGTCTCCCCGTATGTCGTGCAGGCGGTGATCGCTACGGAAGATGAGCATTTTTACGAGCATGACGGTGTCGTTCCAAAGGCCGTTATTCGCGCCATGTTTCAAGAAGTGACCAACTCGCCGATCAAAAGCGGCGGCAGCACGCTCACGCAGCAGCTTGTCAAAAACCAGCTGCTGACGAGCGAAGTGTCGTTTGAGCGCAAGGCGAAGGAAATGTTGTTGGCGCTGCGCCTTGAGCGCTTTTTTTCAAAAGAAGAGATTTTGGAAGCCTACTTAAACGTCGTCCCGTTCGGCCGCAGCTCGTCCGGGCGCAACATTGCCGGCATCCAAGCCGCCGCCCAAGGGGTGTTTGGCGTCGACGCCAAAGAGCTGAATTTGGCGCAGGCGGCGTTTTTAGCCGGCTTGCCGCAAAACCCGTTCGTGTACACACCGTTTGCCGCTGACGGCCGCCTTAAACAAGATATCTCGGCCGGTTTGAAGCGGATGAAAACGGTGCTGTACCGGATGAAGCGGGCCGGCTATATTTCCGAAGCGCAATATCAAGAAGCGCTCGCCTACGATGTAGCGAAACATTTCGCCCCGCCGAAGCCGTCGCCGTTTGAACGGTATCCGTTTTTGACGATGGAAATTGAGCGGCGGGCGAAAGACGTGCTGGCGGAAACGTTCGCCAAACGCGACGGCCATTCGGCGAAAGAGTGGGCGCGCGATGCCGACCTCCGCCGCCGCTACCTCGGCGAGGCGGAAAAAGCGCTGCGGCAAGGGGGATTGCGCATTTATACGACGATCGACAAAGACATTTATGAACGGATGCAGGAGGTGGCCGCCCGCTATCCGTATTACGGGCGCGATCGTGTGTATCGCACGCAAGATAAGCAAACGGGGAAAACGGTCATCCATCGCCAGCCGGTTGAAGTCGGGGCGATGCTGATTGAAAACAAAACGGGCAAAATCATCAGCTTTGTCGGCGGCCGCGATTACGGGCGCGAACAGCTCAATCACGCCACCCAGGCGTACCGTTCAAACGGTTCAACGATGAAGCCGCTCTTAGTGTACGCACCGGCGATGGAGATGGGCATCGTTCAACCCGGATCGGTCATTCCCGACCTTCCGCTTTCGATCGGCTCGTATACGCCGCAAAACGCCGACGGAAAAATGCACGGCCTCGTCTCGGCGCGGCGCGCGCTCCAACAGTCGTACAACATCCCGGCCATTCGGACGTATATGAAAATCCAAAGCCGCCATCCGGTCGACTACTTGCATAAAATGGGGATCACAAGCGTCGCCAAGCAAGAAGAGGCGAATCCGTCCTTGGCGATCGGCGGAACGCATATCGGGGTCACTGTTGAAGAAAACGTCAACGCGTATGCGACATTTGCCAATTACGGTTCCTTTGTCGATGCGTATATGATCGAAAAAATTACCGACAGCGACGGAAAGATCGTTTACGAGCATACAAGCAAGCCGGTTCCGGTCTTTTCTCCGCAGACGTCGTACTTGATGATCGATATGATGCGCGACGTGCTGCATGGCGGCACGGCCTCGTCGGTGCCGGGGTACTTGACGTTTTCTTCGGACTGGGCAGGCAAAACCGGAACATCGCAGGACAATCGCGATTCGTGGTTTGTGGCCACGAACCCGAATGTCACGTTCGGCGTTTGGATCGGCTACGACCGGCCGGCGCCGCTTGAATCGCGCTACAAAGGGCTTTCGTACAGCCGGCGCACCCAACTGCTATGGGCGCAGTTTATGAATGCCGCCTACCGTGTAAAACCAAAGCTCATCGATCCGCCGGAACGGTTTTTAATGCCGGGCGGCATTGTTCGCCGCGCGTATTGCGCCGCGAGCGGATTCAGTCCGTCAGCGGCATGCGAAAAAGCCGGACTCGTCCGCTATGATTTGTATAATGCGAAGTTTACCCCAAAACAAGGAAGCGAGGACTATTTGACCGAAGGACAGTTTGTCGTCGTTGACGGAAAGCGGTATGCGGCGCTCGAGACGACGCCTAGAGAGTTTGTCACCCGCGGGGTCATCGTCAATCCTGCCTTGCTCAATCAGTGGGGGATCGATGGAACGGCGTGGGCTGGCGATGCGTTGGTTGTCGGCACGCTAAAAGAAAACGGACGCGTCCCCGCCCCGCCGGCCGCCCGTCTGAGCGGCAATCAGCTCGTCTGGCCCCGCCATGGAGAGCGCGATGTCATCGGCTACCGCGTCTATCAAGTGAGTGAAACCGGGAAGCGGCAAATCGTCGCCACCATTAAAGAGGGGGAATCGGCTTCCTTTTCCGCCCTCAAACCGGGAGCGGTTTATTATGTCACCGCTGTGGATATTGCCGGCCGGGAATCGGCGCCATCGGGCCAAATCACGTTGCCGGCGGCCCAACCGGCCAATCCGCCCGCCGGCGCGGACAACGCGGGAGGCCACACCGCTCCCCCGCCCTCTCCCCGCTAACTGATCGGGAGGCGTTCTAACCATTCGGTTGGAACGTTTTTTTATGGGGGAACCTTGATCAGGGGAGGGGAGGGAGCCTTTCGCCGCCGCTCTTTGCGGCCGTTTTCTCTATCCACCCCCTAACGGCTCCGCTCCTTTTGCCGCTTTTTAGGAAAACGTGCGCCCCCCGTTTTAGTTTCATGCCGGCGCCAATAAAAAAGCGTCCGGAGCGGCATTGCTCCGGGCGCCGGTTTCATGATTAATCTTCCAACGTCGACAAGTCGCCGGTCGGCAAGTTCAGCTCCCACGCTTTCAAGACGCGGCGCATGATTTTCCCGCTCCGCGTTTTCGGCAGTTTGTCGCGGAACTCAATTTCGCGCGGTGCGGCATGGGCGGCGAGCCCTTTTTTCACGAACTGGCGGATGTCTTCCTTCAATTCCTCAGACGGCTCGTAGCCTTCGCGGAGCGCGATGAACGCTTTGATGATTTCCCCGCGCACCGGATCCGGCTTGCCGATGACGCCGGCTTCGGCCACGGCCGGATGCTCGACGAGCTTGCTTTCGACTTCAAACGGCCCGACGCGCTCGCCCGATGTGTTGATGACATCGTCGACGCGCCCTTGGAACCAGAAATAGCCGTCTTCGTCCATATAGGCCGAGTCGCCTGATACGTACCAGTCGCCGATGAAGTACGATTCGTATTTTTGCGGGTTGTTCCAAATCGTCTTCATCATCGACGGCCAGCCTTTTTTAATCGCGAGGTTGCCCATCCGGTACGGCGGCAGGACGTTTCCGTGATCGTCGACGATCGCCGCCTCGACGCCCGGAATCGGTTTCCCCATCGATCCCGGCTTGATTTCCATGCACGGGTAGTTGCAGATGAGATGCGCCCCTGTTTCCGTCATCCACCACGTATCGTGAATGCGGCGGCCGAACACTTTCAGCCCCCAGCGGATGACTTCCGGGTTGAGCGGCTCGCCGACGCTCAAAATGTGGCGGAGCGAGCTTAAGTCATATTTTTTCACCACTTCATCGCCGGCGCCCATCAGCATGCGGAACGCCGTCGGCGCGCTGTACCAGACGGTGACGCCGAACTCTTCGATCGTTTCATACCAGGCGTCCGGGCTGAAGCGGCCGCCGACGATAACGCTTGACGCCCCGCACAGCCATGGGCCGAAAATGCCGTACGATGTCCCGGTCACCCACCCCGGGTCGGCCGTGCACCAATAAACGTCGTCTTCTTTTAAATCCAACACCCATTTGGCCGTTTGGTAGTGCTGGATCATGGCGTTATGAACGTGCAGGACGCCTTTCGGTTTTCCGGTCGAACCGGACGTATAGTGCAAAATCAAGCCGTCTTGGCGGTCGACCCATTCGATGTCAAAGTGCTTGCTCGCCTCGTTCATCCGCTTTTTCAAATCGATGTACGGCCCTTCTTCAACAATGCCGTCGCCGACCAAAAAGACGTATTGTAACTCCGGCAAGTCGTTGACCGGCACGCGCGGCAAGAGTTCCGGGGTCGTGACGATCGCTTTCGCCCCGCTGTCTTCAAGACGGTCGCGCACCGCGCCTTCCATGAACGCTTCAAACAGCGGCCCGACGATGGCGCCGGTTTTAATGATGCCGAGCACCGTGAAGTACAGTTCCGGTGAGCGCGGCATAAAGACGAACACGCGGTCGCCCTTTCCAATTTCGGCTGCGTTCTTTAAGACGTTGGCCACTTTGTTCGACATTTCTTTCATTTCTTTAAACGTATATTTCTCATTGCGCACCGCATCCCGATAGTAAAGCGCCACTTTATTTTTGCGGAACGACTCAGCATGGCGGTCGATCGCCTCGTACGCCATGTTGACCCGTCCCGTCTCATACCAAGAAAACGCTTTCTCTGTTTCCGACCATTGAAATTGCTTGTATGTTTCCTCGTAGTTTTTCAAGTTGTAGTCCCCTTGTACGACTGGCAACAGTTCCGTTTTCATTCTCCGATCCCCCTTATGTAAGTGATTACATTTCTATTATAGTGGATAATAAACAGATTCTCAATTTTTAAAATATTCCTCGTCCCTATTTCTTTGAAATTTTTTTGAATTGCGCCAATGGAGGATGGATTTCCGGTATAATGGAGGAAGAACAATGAATCCAGGTGGTGGCCGAATGGAACATCCAAAAACGTATAACGCCAAGGAGCTGAAAACGCCGAACGGAACGCTTCTCATCGAAGGGCCGGTGACGGCGGAAGCGTTGGCCGGCTATGAGTTTCACCGCGACTTAACTGCCTTCCGCCCGCCCGCCAAACAGCATGAAGCGTTGATCGGGATCGCCAAACTGCCGGAAGGGCGGATCATCATCGCCCGCCGCGGCGATATGATCGTCGGTTATGTCACGTTTTTATATCCCGATCCGCTTGAGCGGTGGTCGGAAGGAAACATGGAAAATTTGCTTGAGCTAGGCGCCATTGAAGTCATTCCCGAGTTTCGCGGATGTGGCGTCGGGAAAAACTTGCTCATCGTGTCCATGATGGACGACGCCATGGAAGATTACATCATCATTACGACCGAATATTACTGGCATTGGGATTTAAAAGGCACGGGGCTGAACGTGTGGGAATACCGGAAAATGATGGAGAAAATGATGAACGCCGGCGGGCTCGTCTGGTATGCGACCGACGACCCGGAAATTTGTTCCCACCCGGCGAACTGCCTGATGGTCCGCATCGGCAAACGGGTCGATCCGGAATCGATTCAACGGTTTGACCGGCTTCGGTTTATGAACCGTTATATGTACTAAGCGTGCGATACGCAAAGGGGGGAGAGGAGAACTATGATTGTGGAACAAGTCATGAAAACAACGGTGGTCACGCTCCGCGCCACCAATACGATCGCCGAAGCGCTGCAGCTGCTCCGGCATCACCGCATCCGCCATCTTCCGGTCGTCGACGGGGAAGGGCGGTTAGTCGGTCTTGTGACCGACCGTGATTTGCGCGACGCCAGCCCATCCATTTTTCATCTTCACGAACAGCTGGATGACTTGCAAAAACCGGTCAGCACGATTATGAAAACGGACGTCATCGTCGGCCATCCGCTCGATTTTGTCGAAGAAGTGGCCGCGCTCTTTTACGAGCACCGGATCGGCTGCCTGCCGGTCGTCAACGGCGGAAAGCTCGTTGGCATCATCACCGAAACAGATTTATTGCATACGCTCATTCAGCTGACCGGCGCCCATCAGCCCGGATCGCAAATCGAAATCAAGGTGCCAAATGAAACCGGCATGCTTGGCAAGGCGGCGGCCATCATCGCCGAGCGCCACGTCAATATCGCCAGCGTCCTTCTTTACCCAGACAGTGATCCAAACTATAAGATTTTAGTGTTTCGCGTGCAAACGATGAACCCGATCAGTTTGATCCATGACTTGAAAAAGGCCGGCTATACGGTGCTATGGCCGAACTTGCCGGGGGTTACGTCATGAGCGAAACGTGCGTATTTGTGTATAGCGACGAATTTCTTCAATATAAATTTCATGACGATCATCCGTTCAACCAGCTGCGGGTCAAACTGACGTACGATTTACTGCGGTCGGCCGGCGCGCTCGATGACCGGCATATCGTCCCTCCGCGCATGGCGACAGACGAGGAGCTCGGTCTCATCCACGACCGGGCGTACATCGAGGCGGTCAAAGCCGCCGGGCGCGGCGAGCTGTCTGAGACAGCGGCGCTCAACTACGGTCTCGGCACCGAGGACACGCCGATTTTCCCGAACATGCACGAGGCGAGCGCGCTCCTTGTCGGCAGCACGCTGACGGCCGTGGACTGTGTCTTATCCGGCCGGGCAGAGCACGCGCTCAACCTTGGCGGCGGCTTGCATCACGGGTTCCGCGGCAAAGCGTCCGGCTTTTGCGTCTACAACGACAGCGCGGTCGCCATTCAATACATTCGCGAAAAATACGGGTTGCGCGTGTTGTATGTCGACACCGACGCCCACCATGGCGACGGGGTGCAATGGGCGTTTTACGACGATCCGAACGTATGCACCTTCTCGATCCATGAGACCGGACGGTACTTGTTTCCGGGGACGGGAAACGTCAACGAGCGCGGCCACGGCGCCGGATACGGCTATTCGTTCAACATTCCGGTCGATGCGTTTACGGAAGACGAATCATGGATCGCGGCCTACACGACGGCGCTAAGGGAAATCGCCGACTTTTTCCGCCCCGATGTCATCGTGACGCAAAACGGGGTCGACGCCCACTATTATGATCCGCTCACCCATTTGTCGGTGACGATGAAAACGTACCGCGCCATTCCGAAGCTCGCCCATCAAATCGCCCATGAATATTGCCGCGGGCGCTGGATCGCGGTCGGCGGCGGCGGATATGACATTTGGCGCGTCGTGCCGCGGGCGTGGGCGTTTCTTTGGCTGGAAATGACGGAACAATCCGATATTTCCGGCTCACTGCCGGTTGAGTGGCGCGAACGGTGGCGACCGCTTTCACCCGTCACACTGCCGTTTGAATGGGACGACCCGGACGGACTGTACCCGCCGATCCCACGCAAGGCGGAAATTAGCGAAAAAAACGCCCAGACGGTGGAAAAAGCGTTGTATTTTATCCGCAGCCAGCGGCGCGCGGGCACTTGACTTCCGTTGGCCGGCCCCCGGACGCACATGGATTCGCCTGTTCCATTGACAAAAGGGCGGGCCGCGGCTTTCTCCACACGCTTTCCGTTTGGCTTGACGGAATGGGCGCGCAGCCGAATCAAGCCGTTTTCAAACTAGGAAGCTTTGCCCCCGTTCACCGAGCCGTCCTGGCCTTCGCTTGCGGCGCCGGCGGGCCGCGGCTTCTAGCGTGTCGCTTTCAGGCATTCATCGAAAGCGGGCGAGAAGCCCCCGCTTCAAGCGTTAGCGAAATGGGGAAGCAAACCGCCCGTCCATCCTTCAGTGAAAGACAAGAGTGGAGAAGGGGGAACCGGTTTAATGCTGATCGACCGCCATGAAAAAGGGTGTCTCGTTGCTTTTGAGACACCCCCTCTTTTCCCGCTGCCTACTTCGTCGACTCGCGCGTCTCGAGCCGGTGCGGCAAGACAACGATATGGTTGTCAACTTGTTCCTTGTTCATATACTTTGTCAATAACCGCATCGCCACCGCGCCGATGTCATACATCGGCTGCACAACGGTCGTCAGCCGCGGCCGCACCATTGTCGCCAGCCTTGTGTTGTCAAAGCCGACGACTTCCAACTCGTCCGGCACGCGCACGCCATGATCTTGGGCGCTGTGAATGATGCCGAGCGCCATTTCGTCCGTTCCGGCAAATACCGCCGTCGGCCGTTCGGCAAGCTCCATGATTTTCTCGTACGCTTCCAAACCGGAGTCGTATGAGTTGTCGCCTTCCACGACGAGTTCTTCTTCATACGGCACTCCTTGCTCCTCAAGCGCCCGACGGTAGCCGGCCAGTTTCCGCTGGTTAATCGGGTCGTCGGTCGGACCGGTTACGTAAGCCACGCGCCGGTTTCCTTTCTCAAGCAAATACGTCACCGCTTCAAACGCGGCCTGCTCGTAGTCGATGTTGACCGATGGGATCGTATGGTTGGGCTCCACTGTCGCCGCAAGCACGATCGGCACGGACGATTTTTGAAACTCAGCGACATGCTCTTCGGTGATCGTTCCGCCCATAAACAAAATGCCGTCCACTTGTTTTGCGAGCATCGTATTGAGCAAATGCAGCTCTTTTTCTTTGTTTTGGTCGGAATTGCTTAAAATAATGTTGTATTTATACATCGTCGCAATATCTTCAATGCCGCGCGCCAGCTCGGCAAAGAAGATGCTCGAAATATCCGGGATGATCACCCCGACCGTTGTCGTTTTTTTGCTGGCAAGACCCCGCGCCACCGCATTCGGACGGTAGCCAAGCCGCTCGATCGCTTCCAATACTTTTTTCCTTGTCGACGGCTTGACGTTCGGGTTGCCGTTTACGACGCGCGAGACCGTCGCCATCGAAACGTTCGCCTCCCGCGCCACGTCATAAATCGTTACGGTCATTCCGTTCACTCCTTTTTCCTCGATCCGGTAACCGGTGAGAGTTCCGATATATGTACAACTATCATACGATACATTATGGCCGACACGCAACGAAATGGCAATGATTTTGCTGGTTTGTTCACAAACCGTTCATCGATAGTTTGCCCAAAAAGCGTTGGAACAATGTCATGCAAAACGAGATGTTATCACGAACCGGAAAGAAACACGCACACGTTCGGCTGCCTTCCGTCCACCTCCGCTTTTCTCCGAAAATGTGCACACCAAAGGCGGCCATGTTTCCACTCCTCAAAGCCGCACTTATGGCCATGTTCTTCCGATACGGATCGGAACGAGAAAAATCCCCTCCGGCCGAAACCGAAGGGGAAGCGGTTTTACGCCTGAACGAACTGACGTTGGAAGGCGCGTACTTCTTCCATAAACTCGTTGAATTGGGCGATGTCCATTTGTTGGGCGGAATCGGACAAGGCGACAGCCGGATCCGGGTGGACTTCGGCCATGACGCCGTCAGCGCCGATCGCCAACGCCGCTTTGGCGCACGGAATGAGCAAATCGCGCCGCCCGGTCGAATGGGTGACATCGACGAACACCGGCAAGTGGGTTTCTTTCTTTAAGATCGGCACGGCGGAAATGTCGAGCGTATTGCGCGTCGCCCGCTCGTACGTGCGGATGCCGCGCTCGCACAAAATGATTTGCCCATTGCCTTGCGACATGATGTATTCAGCGGCGTTGATGAATTCTTCGATCGTCGCGGCCAGACCGCGTTTTAACAAAATTGGCTTGTTCACCTGACCGGCCGCTTTCAGCAATTCAAAGTTTTGCATGTTGCGCGCGCCGATTTGGATGACGTCGATATAATCCAAGGCGGTCTCAATATCGGCCGGCGTGACGATTTCGCTGATGACGGCCAAATCAAATTCATCGGCGATCCGTTTCAAAATTTTCAGCCCTTCAACGCCGAGCCCTTGGAAATCGTACGGCGAAGTGCGCGGTTTGTACGCGCCGCCGCGCAACAGCTTAATGCCTTGTTTTTTCACCGCATCGGCGACCGCGGCCACTTGCTCGTAGCTTTCTACGGCACACGGGCCCATGACGAAATATTGGTTGCCATCGCCGATCCGTTCGCCCTTCACCTCGACGATCGTGTTTTCCGGATGCTTTTTCCGCGAGACGAGCAGCGCTTTTCGATGGTCATCTTCTTGCAGCTCGAGCGCCGCTTTGAAAATTTCCTTGAAAATGTGCTGCAGCGTCGATGTTTCAAACGGACCGTCGTTATGCTCGGAAATGAGGTCGAGCATTTTCCGCTCGCGCACCGGATCATAGCGGTGCGTCCCTTGCGTTTCTTTGATTTTGCCGATTTCTTGGACGAGCCGTCCCCGTTCATTGATCAGTTCCAACAGTTGCAAGTTGATTTCGTCGACTCTCGCCCGCAGCTCATCTAATCTTTCGTTGCTCATGCTTCCCCCATCCTTTCGCCAAATGTCGTGCGATGTTTCGCGCTCCTAGTCGCCCGCAGGACGCCGGCAAGCCGCGCTTGCGGCACTTCTCCCCGTCCGGCAACATAACGGCTAGGTTTTGTAATTAGTCTTTATTATACTGGATGAAATCTTGGTTGTCACGAAAAAAATGCTTTTTTGATTAAACGCTTTTAAGCGATAAAGCAAAACGAACGGCCAAAACCGCCTGCCCAGCAGGCGGTTATACGGCGGCGGTGTGCGTTGTTAACGCCTCATACGTAATATTCCAATGGGACGTATGCCAGACGACCCGGCCGTTTTCAAACAACAGCAC
Source organism: Geobacillus sp. BK01 (assembly GCF_052220245.1). Lineage (NCBI taxonomy): Bacteria > Bacillati > Bacillota > Bacilli > Caryophanales > Anoxybacillaceae > Geobacillus > Geobacillus sp. BK01. The sequence continues at coordinate 3,390 of NZ_JBQPTH010000027.1, read as the reverse complement.
TTGCGGCGACTCATGCTTAACGCCCGTCAGCTTCGCGATGTACGTGGAAAGCGGGCGCGCCTCTTGAACATACAAACAATAGACGGCGAGCTCCGGATGATCGGCGGCGAACGTCTCACACTCGCGGAATGCCGCCTGGCTGATCGGGCATGTCAGGCTATGTTTCACGAATAAAAAGCGGTTCGTTTCGTTGAGGAGACGGTCAAACTGTTCGGTCGTCTCCAGTTTCTCCATTCCCATCGCCCTCACTCCGTTTCTTTTCGGTATGGCATGTTTTGCTCAGCGTCATCGAGCGCCGCTTCCGCTTCTTCAAGCAGCTTTTGCAGCGTTTCGCGATCAGCCGGACCGGCGGATGGCGGAATCGGGATTGTCATTGCTTTGCCGCTTTCATCCGCGCTTTCCCCGCCTTTTAGCCCCGCGGCCGAAATGGGGATCGCCGCCTCTTGGACGCTTCCGTCAGCACGTTGTCCACCTTCTGCGTTTCCGGCTGTTTTCAGCGGGATGAAATCGGCGATCTCTTTCGTTTTCTCTTTCGCTGTTTCCATCCATTCGAGGGCTGTCGCTTTCACCGGCTCCCACGTGGCGGGCTGATTCAAACCGTCCAGCCACTTCCGGCCTTTGTCGCTCGTTAAAAACAGCGCAGCGGCCGCGCCGGCAATGCCGCCGACAAGCGCCCCAAGCAAAAATCCACCATTATTTTTTGCCATTTGGCATCCCCTCCTTTTTGCGCAGTTGTTCCCTTTCTCTCCATTTTTCCCATAGATCGAGCAAAACATTTGCCCAACGCAGCGCTTTCGCCCACTTTTCTTGCCCTTGGCCCGCTCTTGCGGACAGCGCGGCAGCTGTCTGCCGAAGCGCGCGGTTCAGCGACCGAACAGTGCCGCCGATTTCATTCACCGCCTCAACCGCGCTGTTTAACTTTTCCGTCTTGGTTTGCACATCGCCGGCGATGTTGTTGGCCGTATGGAGAAGCCGGGCCACCTCTTTCGCAACCGTTTGCACTTGTTCATCGGCATGGCTGACCGCCGCCGTCAGCCGGCGCAGCGTCTCCTGCAAGACGATGAGCGTTTTCGCTATGTACACTACCAGAAGCAAAAAAGCGGCAGCGATGAGTGCGGCGCTTGCGTACAAAAGCCATTCCACCTTGTCTCCCCCTTGCTTGTCGGACCGTTTTGTCCTCTTTGTACCTATTCCGTCCCGTTTTCAAACTTCGACATCGCCTCCTTCGTTTCCTGCCCGGCGCTCGATCTTTCCCGGCCAATCCGCAGCAAAAGCGCGGGCCCCCGCCTCCCGCCGGTGAAAATCAAAGCCGTCCGTTCCGCGTAGGCGCGGCGGCGCGCAGTTAAGTGAACCCCCCGCTTCCGATATCCTGGCGGATATTGAAGTGGCGGCTTCTCGCGCCATCCCGTCCATCGACGGGAAGTTGGCCGAGCGATCCCTCTCGTTTTGAGAGTGCATCCCCCGCCTGCTCACCAAGCGGCGCCCTTTACGCTCCTTGAGATGGAGGCTTCTTTCGGAAATCCGTTAAAAAGCGGGCCGTCTTCATCGCGGCCCGCTTCCCGTCGGCCGTCAGGCGGAAAGAACGGCCTGTTCGTATGCCTGTTGAAACTTTTGAATATCACCGGCGCCCATAAACACGAGCACCGCGTCGCGATGCTGCTTCAATACAGCTATGTTGTCCTCCTCAAGCAGCTGCGAGCGCGGAATTTGCGCCTGCAAATCGCGGATGGACAGCTTGCCTCCGTGCTCGCGCGCCGAGCCGAAAATGTCGCACAAATAGACGTGGTCAGCCTGCTTTAAACTTTCGGCAAACTCGCGCAAAAACGTCTGCGTCCGCGTATACGTGTGCGGCTGGAAGATGGCGACAACTTCCCGCCCCGGGTACTTTTGTCTCGCCGCCTCCAATGTCGCCATAATTTCGCGCGGATGGTGCGCGTAATCGTCAATTAACACTTGGCGCCCGACCGTTTTTTCACTGAAGCGGCGCTTCACCCCTTGGAACGTTTGCAGCCGGGCGGCGATGGTGGCGGCGTCCACCCCTTCGTAATGGCAAAGGGCGATGACCGCGAGCGCATTGAGCACGTTATGGGTGCCAAAGCGCGGAATGGTGAAAGAGGAGAAAAACGTGTTGCGCACAAATACGTCAAACGCTGTCCCTTCAGTCGTTTTGACAATGTTGCGCGCCTGAAAATCGTTTTCGTCGCCAAATCCGTAAAACAACATCGGCACTTTCGCCTGGATCTTTTGCAAGTACGGATCGTCACCATAAGCGACAATCGCTTTTTTCACTTGTTCCGCCATTTGCTGAAATGCAGAAAAGACGTCATCAATATTGGCAAAATAGTCGGGGTGGTCGAAGTCAATGTTTGTGATGATTGCATAATCTGGAAAATAGGAAAGAAAATGCCGGCGATATTCGCATGCTTCAAACACAAAGTATTGGCTCCCCGGCTCTCCTTTTCCCGTTCCATCTCCGATTAAATACGACGTTGGATGCGCCCCTTGCATCACATGGGCGAGCAGTCCCGTCGTCGTCGTCTTTCCGTGTGAGCCAGTCACCGCAATACTCGTAAACTTGCCTGCCAACTCCCCTAAAAAGCGATGGTATCGAATGACAGGAATGCCGAGCTGACGGGCCGCTTCGATTTCCTCATGTGCGTCTGGAAATGCATTGCCGGCAATGACCGTATAACCCGGGCGAATATTGTCTTTTGAAAAAGGCAAAACCGGGATGCCCCGCTCTTCAAGCGCCTTTTGTGTAAAAAACCATTTTCCGACGTCCGACCCTTGCACCGTATAGCCGAGATCGTGAAGCACTTGTGCGAGCGCGCTCATCCCCGTGCCTTTAATGCCAACAAAATGGTAAACTGTCATCGCTAAGCCCTCCAACCATCGTCTCTCTGTAAGACAGTATATGATATTCATCTAGTTTTGCCATTTATTTCATTCCACTGTACCGGCTGTCTCATTTCCCCATTATAGCACGCCGGGCGGCAAAACACTACCGACCGGAAGGGGAAAAAACGTCCCTCTGCTCGCGCCACCGCGTCCACTCTTCCTCGCTCATCAACACATCGCGCGGTTTGCTGCCGCGCGCTTCGGAAATCAGCCCCTGCTCCTCCATCATCTCGATGAGCCGGGCGGCGCGGTTGTAGCCGATGCGGAAATGGCGCTGCAAACTCGATGTCGATGCCCCGCCCTGGGCGATGACAAACCGGCACGCTTCCTCAAACAATTCATCGTCTTCCTCCCCGAACGCCGCCGGGTATTGTCAAAAGTTTATCCTCCACACTCACGGTTTTCCCTTGAGTTTCAACGGTCGGAAGAAAAAAAGCTTGCCACCCCCATTGTTTTGGGCCATCATTGAGGTAACCACACACTCAACAGCCA
>NZ_JBQPTH010000026.1:0-29974 GCF_052220245.1 Geobacillus sp. BK01 | reverse complement strand
AATGCCGTTGAATGTGGCGATTCGCTACGAAGGCGAGCTGCAAAACTTGTTGTTCCGCTCGGAAGATGCGAAAGAAGGGTTGAGCGCCTTTTTGGAAAAACGCCAACCAAATTGGAAAGGGATTTAAGCGCTGTTGTGATGAAGCCCTTGAAATGGGAAGCCGGTTCATCCATTTCCAAGGGCTTCCTCATGCACATTCATCAGGCAGTCCAATTTTGATAGAAATGGGATGGTGAGCGATGGAATTGCGCGGGTTCGGAAGGCTGTACAATGCGGCGGGGCTGTTTATTGATCATAACGTTCATAGCGGATTAGGGGATAAAACGGCGATTTATTACCGCGATGAGCAAATTACGTACCAAACATTGCAAGAAAAAGTAAACCAGACTGGCAATATGTTGCGGGCGCTTGGCTATAGGATGGAAGATCGTCTGATTATGGTTTGTCATGACACGCCGGAGTTTATTTACACGTTTTTCGGCGCCATCAAAATTGGGGCGGTGCCGATTCCGGTCAATACGATGATGCAACCGTCGGATTACGAATACTTTTTAAATAACAGCCGGGCGAAAGGGTTGGTCATTCACGAAGATTTGTGGGTGCGACTGGAGCCGGTTCGGGAGCGGTTTATGTTTTTAGAGCATGTAATTGTTATAAGTGAAAACGCTAACAAGTCTTTGGATGGAACGCTCTCATTCCACCGGTTGCTTGACCGTGCTGATAAAGAGCTCACAGCGGCTCCGACGAATCGGGATGACGCCGCATTTTGGCTGTTCAGTTCAGGAAGCACCGGAGATCCAAAAGGGGTCATCCATTTGCAACACGATATGGAATATGCGCTGAACACTTACGCGAGACAAGTGCTTGAAATCAACGAACAGGACCGCTGTCTGTCGGCGTCGAAGCTTTATTTTGCCTACGGCCTTGGCGGGGGCATGTACTTTCCGCTAGGCGTTGGCGCCTCAACCGTGATCGTAAAAGAACGCCCGCTGCCGGAAACGATGTTTCAGGCGATTGAGACGTACAAGCCGACGATCTTTTTCGGTGTGCCGACATTGTATGGTGCTATGATTGATTATGTAGAAAAAACAGGGCGGCGCTTTGATGTCAGTTCATTGCGCATTTGTGTGTCCGCCGGTGAGGCGTTGCCGCCATCTTTTTATTATAAATGGAAGCAGTTGTTTGGTGTTGACATTTTAGACGGCATCGGTTCGACCGAAGCGTTGCACATTTTCATTTCCAACCGCATCGGCGCTGTCAAACCGGGCAGTTCCGGAAAAGCGGTTCCAGGTTACGATGTAAAGATCATCGACGTACAAGGGAATGAACTGCCGCCGAATGAAGTTGGGGACTTAATTATCCGCGGCGACTCGGTCGCTCACGGATATTGGAACCTTCATGAGCAAAACAAGCGAAAGTTCGTCGGTGAATGGTTGTATATCGGCGATAAGTATTACCGTGACGAGGAAGGGTATTACTGGTATTGCGGGCGTTCCGATGATATGTTGAAAGTCGGCGGCATTTGGGTTTCGCCGATTGAAATTGAAAACTGTCTATTGCAGCATGAGGATGTGTTGGAAGTCGCCGTCGTCGGTGTGGAAAACGGGAAGGGCTTGACCGTTCCAAAGGCGTTTGTTGTTCTAAAAGACGGAGTAACACCATCAGCAAATAAGGAAGAAGAACTGAAACAGTTTACGAAGCAACATCTGGCCCACTATAAATACCCACGCATCATTGAATTTATTGACGAACTCCCGAAAACAGCTACAGGAAAAATCCAGCGTTTTAAATTGCGGCAATTGTTGGAGTATCAGAACACGAATAAATGAAGCGAGAGGAACGATCGGCCATGAAACGGAATGAATTTCAAGTTCGTGTCAATTTTGGTGATACCGATGCGGCCGGCATCGTCTATTATCCGAATTATTTTAAATGGTTCGATATCGCCGGACACCAATTTTTCCGCAGCATCGGATTGCCGCCGGCAAAACTGATGAAAGAACAAAACATTATCCTTCCGCTTCTTGATGTCGGCTGTACGTTTGAGCGCCCGTTATATTATGACGACATTATTACGATTAAAACCGCGGTAGAGGAAGTAAACCGCAAAACGATTAAGCTGCGCCATGAAGTGTTTCGCGGAGAAGTAAGAACCGGCTACGGCTTTGAGTTAAGGGGATGGGTGAAAGAAGAGAATGGGCGCATTTTTGCGGTGCCCATTCCAGATGATGTCCGTCAGCTGCTTGAAGAAGAGGGTATAGGGGAGTGCGCCTATATCAACCCGTTGCTAAATGCCTAATGGGTGCCAAAAGCCAAGTTCGCATCGTTGCGTCTTGGCTTATCGTTGCTATAAAGCTGCGAAAGGGGGAAGTTTTTTGATTCGAACAGCGAAGCGAACGGAACTGATCGAAGTGGCGCAAGGACGCCGTCCGGCCGATATTGTCGTAAAAGGCGGAACGGTTGTCAATGTTTATTCAGGGGAATTTTTGCGCCAAAATGTCGCGATTTATCAGGATGCGATCGCCTATGTTGGGGAAAAAGATGTCGCAGTCGATGAGCATACTGTTGTGATTGAGGCAGAAGGGATGTATGTGTCCCCCGGATTCATTGAGCCGCATGCCCATCCATGGGTGCTTTACAATCCCGTCAGCGTGACGGCGAAAGTGTTGCCGCTTGGTACGACGACAACGGTCAATGACAACTTGTTTTTTTATTTGCACTTTGGCGCCGATGGATTCCGGCAGCTCGTTGAAGACTTGCGGACGTTGCCGGGCAACTTTTTTTGGCTCGTCCGGCTGGTGTCGCAAGCCGATTTTCCTGGCGAACGCGACTGGTTTGATCCGCAAGCTATCCAACAGCTGCTTCAGATGGACGAAGTCGTCGGAACGGCGGAAGTGACGAGATGGCCGCTATTGTACCAAGGGGATCCGTTTTTAATTGATACGGTTGAAATGGCGAAACGCGCCGGAAAAGTGGTCGATGGTCATACGGCCGGATGTTCGTATGAAAAATTGAACAGTATTGCCGCAAGCGGCGTCAGCGCCTGTCATGAAGCCATCACCGCTGAAGAAGCGCTCCACCGGCTGCGGCTTGGCCTATGGACGACGCTCCGTCATAGTTCGCTCCGTCCTGATTTTCCGGAGATTATCCGCCTCATTACGGAGAAACAGGTTAACACACAGCGGATTACCATGACAGTAGACGGCCCACACCCAGGTTTCATTGAGCGGGAAGGGTTTGTCGACGGATTGGTCCGCAAGGCGGTGGAGCTTGGTGTGCCGCCGATGACCGCCCTGCAAATGGCGACGATCAATGCGGCGACGTATTTGCGGTTAGATGATGACATCGGCGGCATCGCCCCTGGCAAACTGGCTGACGTTCTTCTGCTTCCGGATTTGGTCACGTTCAGGCCGTCGCTTGTCATTTCCAAAGGAAGCATTGTTGCCCGTGACGGCAAGCTGTTGGCGCCGTTGCCTGAAATCGACTGGAATCGATACGTATCGAAAAAACCGTTTTTATTTGCGAAAGAATGGCTCGATGACGAGCGGTTATACCGTTATCCGCATCCGAAGCCGGAGAAGCCGGTGCCGGTTGCGTATTTTAAAAGCAATGTCATTACGGAGCGGAAAGATGTGGATCTTCCGTCTGTTGACGGCTATGCGGATCTTTCCTCCCATCCGGGGCTGTTGTATGCCGCGCTGATTGCCCGCGACGGCCAATGGGTGTCCAAAGCGATTTTGGAGCGGTTTGCCGTTGACATCGATGGCATGGCGTCCACCTATAACACAACGACTGAGTTGCTTGTCATCGGTCGGAATCCGAAGGCGATGAAGGCGGCAGCGAAAAAAGTGTATGAGATGGGGGGCGGAGTGGTTGTTATGGACGGCGGCAAGACGGTGACAGAAATTCCGCTGCCGTTTACCGGTATGATGACGACCGACCATTCGTTTGATACAGCCGTCCGTTTCCATGATCAGTTGTTGGCGGTGTTGCAGGAGCGAGGCTTTCCGTTCCACGATATTTTGTATACACTCTTGTTTTTAACGTGCGACTTTTTGCCGGGTCTTCGTCTGACCCCGTACGGTTTATACGATGTCAAACGGAACGATATTGTATTGCCAGCTGAACGGGTCGGGGAAAAAGTCGCAAAGTAAGCAACAGCACATGCGGCCGCTGTCCATTGTCCACCGCCGGTTTCATCTGCCTTTGGCGAGAACCCTTACTTCAACGGCCAACGGAAGCAAGTGAGGGAGGAATCGCTGAAAATAAGTCATTCCAATCTGACGATGACCATGTATAATAAAAAGATGTAGGTGAATTGAAGGTGATGGTCACCGCTCATGACTGGATTTGGAGATGAAACCGATGTGGCAATCGATCAATCGCCGGCTTGAAAAAGCGTTGCCGCTTCTGACGCCGGCGAGCGTGGCGGTCGGCATATGGCTGTCGGAAGAGTTGCATACGTATGGTGCACTTGTGCCGTGGCTGTTTGCGTTTATGACGTTTAGCGGCAGTTTGCGGCTGCGGTTGGCTGATTTGAAAGAGGCGCTCACCCATCCGGGACCGATTGCGGCGGCGTTGTGCCTGCTTCACCTCATCATCCCGCTTTGGGCGTTCGGACTTGGGCATTTGTTTTTCGGCCACGACCAGCTAACCGTGATCGGCTTTGTGTTGGCGGCGGCCATTCCGACCGGGGTGACGAGCTTTATTTGGGTGTCGCTCGGCCGGGGGAATTTAGCGCTTGCCCTTTCTGTCATTTTGATTGATACGTTTTTATCGCCTGTTGTTGTGCCGCTGACGTTGCTGTTGTTCGCGCGAAGTGCGGTCGAGATCGATGTTTGGCAAATGGTGCTCGGGTTGTTTTTTATGATTATTTTGCCGTCGCTCGGCGGAATGCTGGTCAGCGAGCGGCTGTCCGGCTCGGCGAATGAATGGCTGGCAGGGAGATTGGCGCCGCTTTCCAAACTGGCGCTCATGCTCGTGGTTATGGTCAATAGCGCGGTCGTCGCCCCGTATTTTGGCCATGCCGACGTTCGGTTGTTTTTCATGGCTTTTCTCGTCTTCGTGATTGCGGGCTCCGGTTATTTCCTTTCTTGGATGGCAGCTCGTTGGCTGAAATTTGCCCCGCCGGACATCATCGCGTTGACGTTTACCGGCGGTATGCGCAACATCAGCGCCGGCGCGGTGCTGGCGATCACTTACTTTCCGCCGCCGGTGAGCGTGCCGGTTGTGCTCGGCATGTTGTTTCAACAAGTGCTCGCGTCCTTATACCATCGGCTGTTGGGAAAAACATACCATTCAGCCGCAAGCAGCAAGACGCCGTATGCCGGAAGTGCCCGGTAGACGGAAAAGGCAAGCGGTACGCCGGCTATCGGATAGTGCCCACCGGAAAGAGCCGCCCGTCCTAAAGTGGACCGGGCGGGGACGAGAAAAGCAAACAGGACGCTGCCGGCCCCATCGTTTCACGGATGGGCGATCGACTTGCTGCGGCGAGGGAACGGGACTCCGCCCGCTTAGCGGCTTTGCGCATGTTCTCGTTCCGGTGAACGGATGAGGTGGCGGCGAAGAGGAAGGTCAAGTTCGACAATTCCTTCCACGACGAGCCGGGCGATTTCTTTCGCCCCCCGTCGGTGAAAGTGGGTGTTGTCGTTGATGCCGTTCGGGTAATGGGGATGTTCGCCCGGCTCAAGCCATAAAAACCACCGTTTCGTCCGTTCCGGACCGAGCTGTTCAAACCGCTGTTTGCTTTTCGCCGTCAAATCGATAACCGGCACGTGCTCTTGTTTCCCCAACGCTTTCATGGCGGCAGGATACAGTCCGTGGGAATCGAGCGCCTGCCCGTCGGCGGAAAAGCGCCGCCGCTCGACCGGGGTGATGAGGACAGGGGTCGCCCCTTTGGCGCGGGCGCCGTCAATATACTGTTTTAAATACGCTTGATAGGTGGTGAACGGCTCGGTGTGGCGCACCGGGTCGTTCACCTTTTCATCGTTATGGCCGAACTGGATGAACAAGTAATCCCCTTTTTTCATCTCATGCAACAGGCGGGCCAACCGCCCTTCCTCGACAAAGCTTTTCGCACTGCGGCCGGAAGCGGCCATATTTTTCACCATGACGTTGTCATCAAACCAATCGTCGAGCATTTCGCCCCATCCGGCCCGGGGAGCGCGGGAGCGGGGGGCGGCGGCCACGGTCGAATCGCCGGCTAAATAGATGACGATGGCCGTTTCTCGTCTTGTTTTGGCTGCGTCTCCGTCTGTTGCTGTCCTGGCCATTAGAACGGCGCCGATGGCGATGATGACGGAGCACACGAAAACAGCTTGTTTTCCTTTCAATCAAGTTCCTCCTACTCGACAACAGTTCGTCCTAATGTCAGTCAACGGCTCGATTCGTTGTTATCGTGGCTCATCAGCCGCCTGTTTATGCGCTTCCATGTCCGTCAATCCGTTGAAATTGGCGATGAAAGTTCCAAATCATTGTGAGAAATACGCCATAACCAGCGAGAGAATACAAATGACTCCATGAAGAGTTGTGAACAAACAGGCCGTACGCTTCTGCTTTCATTTCGAATGCCATCATCAACAGAGCCAACGTGATGATCAAGCCAATGCGCCCAAACCGGCCAAGCCGCTCCATAAAGGCAAGAAAGAAGACGGCGCCAAGCGGAAGAACGACGGCCGTAAAGAAAATATCGATTGAAAAGACGGAGGGAAAGGGCCGTTTCGGGAATGTATACAGCCCTTTTCCGACCAAATACAAATCCAAATATGTCCCCGCCCAAGACGCGAGCAGCGCTGAAGCCACGTAGGCGCGTCGGCGGCTAGCGCGCATGAAAGAAAGCGTGTTTGGCGATGATCGCCAGCTCCATTTTTTCGAGCGTTTCACAATAGGCATTTACAATCTCTCCATTCGTCGGTCGTTCCGGTTTTACAAGGTAGCGGACAACGTGCGGGTCGGTAAACCAATCGCCAGGTTCGGCTGCTTCATGGACGACGTTTTTCCATGCGTGACGGAGCTGCGGACTGTACAGGCGCGGGGCGCCAGGGACTATTTGGCAATCGCGGATGCGGCGGCGGTACGGCTCCCGTGGAAACGATTCGCACACGTCGTTAAACAGCTGCGGCCAATAGTCTTTGCGTGAGCCGGTGTGCGGATGATGCACCGCCCAACGCACAGCGTTTTCCAATGTTTCTTCCTCGTCAAACAAAATCGAGTACAGCCGTTTGCCAAGCAAAATGCGCTCGTGGAGCGACTCAAACTGATGGAGTGTTTGGCCGACTAAGGCGGTGCCGCCCCGGCCGTCGTCATGCGGAAACAAAATATGGTTTAAACAGAGCAGCTCCTGCAGCTTGAACTCCAACGTCTGAAAGACTGTTTGCCGAAAAGTAGGGTGTTGAATGACGCGGGACTCCAAATAGCTTTGTTCGTTAACGACTAAGGCGATGGCCAACATGTATGGGTCGCCGCGGCGCCAAAAATGGTGCCATACCGTTTCCATAAACGTTGAGACGCCAAGCCACGGCAATAAATAAAATAACGGCTCTCCCCGCTTTTTGCTTTCCTCATACAACAAAAACTGCGGATAAATGTCTTGAAAAATGAGCCAATTGCCGCGCTCCAAAAAGGCGAAAAACGACTGCCGCTCGCCCTCTGACAGCAGCCGCATAAGCAGCTCTCCTTTTAAATCGGTCATATTCCAGCCGCCGTTGCGCGATACCATATGTCCTAAAAACGCCCAGTGGATTTCGCGATGGCGCAAGTAAAACGCAAGGTAAGCCGCTGTCCGGGTGACATTGTTTTCGTTTTGTTCCGCGGTCACCGCCCGGATGCGGCGGATGAGCTGCTGCTCTTTGGCTGTCAGATCGCGTTGTGATATCGTTGTTGCTTCTTTTTTTCTCTTTTTCTTCAGCTCTCGATAAAGATCAACGAGAGAAAGGGGAAGGGATGAGGTTTTTGGTTTTCGGCAGCGCATGATGAATCCCCCTTTTTGGCGCATCGTGGGCTTGCGAATCGAATAAATATGGAAAAAAGCGGATTTTTGAAAAAGGAAGGCGATGAATAGTGGCCGATGAACGGCGTGTGCTCATCGATGCGCTCAAGCAGTCGCAAGCCGCTGATGGATCGTGGCGGTTTCCGTTTGAAACCGGCATTTCCACCGATGCCTATATGATCATTTTATTGCGGACGCTCGGAATACATGATGAACCGTTGATCCAGGCGCTCGTCGAACGAATCGAAAGCCGGCAGGACGCAAACGGGGCGTGGAAGCTGTTTGCCGATGAAGGAGACGGGAACGTGACGGCGACAACCGAGGCGTATTACGCCCTGCTTTACTCCGGCTGCCGGAAAAAAACCGACCCGCATATGCAAAAGGCGAAAGCGTGCATTTTGGAAATGGGCGGCTTAGAACGCGTCCACTTGTTTACGAAAGTGATGCTCGCATTGACCGGACAATATCCGTGGCCAAGACGGTTTCCGCTCCCGCTTGCCTTTTTCCTTCTCCCTTCGTCGTTTCCGCTCAATATGTATGACCTTTCCGTATACGGAAGGGCGAACATGGTTCCACTTCTCGTCGCCGCGGAGCGCCGCTACAGCCGGAAGACGGGCAACAGCCCGGATCTTTCTGATTTAGCGGCTTCCCGCAATGATTGGCGGCTTCCGGAAACCGAGGCGCTATGGTCGTACGTGAAGCGGTCGCTCACTGGGCTTCCCGCTTGGCTGCGTCATGCTGCCGAACAGCGCGCCGTCCGCTATATGTTGGAGCATATCGAGCCGGACGGAATGCTGTACAGCTATTTCAGTTCGACGTTTTTGCTGATTTTTGCGTTGCTGGCGCTCGGCTATCCAAAAGACGACCCGCACATCGTCCGGGCTGTTCGCGGTTTGCGCTCACTGCGAACCGAAATCGATGGGCATACGCATATGCAATATACCACCGCTTCCGTTTGGAACACAGCGTTGGCGAGCTATGCGCTGCAAGAAGCGGGCGTGCCCTTGACGGACCGGACGATTGAAAAAGCGAACCGCTATTTGTTGTCGCGCCAGCACATTCGCTATGGCGACTGGTCGGTGCACAATCCGCACAGCCTGCCGGGCGGCTGGGGATTTTCCGATGTGAATACGATGAACCCGGACGTTGACGATACAACTGCCGCACTGCGCGCCATCCGCCGAGCGGCGGCCAAAGAGACGGCGTTTCGCCATGCATGGGACCGGGCGAATCGGTGGCTGTTTTCAATGCAAAATGATGACGGGGGATTTGCGGCGTTTGAAAAAAACGTCAGCCACCGCTTTTGGCGTTATTTGCCGATCGAGGGGGCGGAATTTTTGTTGATGGATCCGTCCACCGCCGATTTGACCGGGCGGACGCTGGAATATGCCGGAACGTTCGCCGGGTTAACGAAAGACCACCCTGCGCTCGCCCGCGCTGTCAAATGGCTGTTTGACCATCAGGAAGCTGACGGCTCGTGGTATGGGCGCTGGGGGATTTGCTATGTGTACGGCACATGGGCGGCGGTGACGGGGCTTTCAGCCGTCGGCGTTCCGCCGGACCATCCGGCGATGCAAAAAGCGGTTCATTGGTTGTTGCGCATCCAAAATAACGACGGCGGATGGGGCGAATCGTGCAAAAGCGACGGGGCCAAGACGTATGTGTCGCTCGGCGCCAGCACGCCGGTTCATACGGCCTGGGCATTGGATGCCCTCATCGCCGCTGCCCGACAGCCAACCCCGGAAATCAAAGCCGGCGTCCGCGCGCTCATCCGCCTTCTCCGTCATCCGAACTGGACAGCTTCGTACCCGGCCGGGCAAGGAATGGCGGGTGCCTTTTACATCCATTACCATAGCTACCGCTACATTTTTCCGTTGCTGGCGCTTTCTCATTACGAGCAAAAATTCGGCCCGTTTGCCGATTAGCCAACGATCTCCTGCTCGCCTCTTTGGGATATACTAAATGAAAAGCGGAAGGAGGCCATCGGCATGGCAGCTGTCAGTGGATATCTCATTGCCGGTGCGTATGATGAACAAGGCCGCACCTTTACGATTCGGCGTTTCAAAACATTCCCGGTGGAGTCCGTGCTCGAACAGGGCGACTTAGAGCAGCTGGCCGACTACTTGCGGCGTCACGAAACGGATGGGGAAGGGCAAGTCGTTATTCTTCACGGCCAAATGCCGGTCTGGCTCTCGGTCGACGAGGTCCGGCAATGTCTCGCTGATTTGGACGCTATTCGTTCTCAATGGCCGCACCATTCGACAGAAACGTGATCCCCGCAAAACTCGGTGGACGGGTCTATCCAAAAAAGGAACGGACCGGTTGAAACGAGATTGCCCTCGTTGCCTTCCTACCGTGTTTCATCGGCGATGGATCGGTTTGAGAGGGGATGGTTTTGAGCAGGAAGGGGGCGTCATCCTGGACAGATGGCGTCCTATTTGCGTGGGAGGCGTTTCTGTTCTATGACAGTTGCAGCCATTCGATGGTATAATAGAGGCAAAGCAAGCGGATGGGGGAACGGGCTTGAAATTGAACGGGTTCCCAAATACGAAGAGGGAGGGATTAAGGTGCGGTTAACGGAAACGGAAGTGCAACTGCTTCTCGGAGAAGCGAATGGATGGAAGCTGACCGACGAGCGTTGGATTGTAAAAAAATACCGCTTTCAAGATTACTTGCAAGGAATTGAGTTCGTCCGGCAAATTGCGGTGATTTCAGAAAATGCGAATCACCACCCGTTCATTTCAATCGACTATAAGTTGATCACGGTGAAGCTGTCTTCATGGCGGGCGAAAGGGCTAACGAAGCTCGATTTTGACTTGGCGAAGCAGTACGATGACGTGTATGAACAGGTGAGGCGGGGGGAAGGGGATTCGTAATCATTCGTTTCATTATATAGTGGGGTCATCTAGGGGATCGCCATTATTGCGACCGTTACGGGGAGATTTGGGAGTTGCGGCAGTGAACAGTCATTTTTGTTTTGCTCTGTTTCAATGATAAGTGGATAAAAATTAAGAGAAGGGAGTCCGACAGCATTTTCTTCGGGCTCTCTTTGTCATCTTCTCTTCATTCTTTCTCGTGCTGTTTAAGGCACTGGTTTTAGTGAAAGAGTAGGATTTTTCAAATCATGGTCGAATGAATTTATATGTAGAAACCATCTGAATGACGTCTGTTCGCCAGAGGGGTGATTGGATGAACTATTCGTCCTCAGTCATAGAGACAAAGTTTGTTCCACCTTATGTTAAGGAACCGGTGATCATGCGCCCGGCGTTAATGAAAAAGTTAATCCAAGTACAAAACTATCCCCTCACTATCATTCGTTCGGGACCAGGTTATGGCAAAAGCACATCGCTGGCTTTACTGCTCAACGATTTGTCTATCCCGTTTTGTTGGTATACGGTTTCGGAGCAGGACGATAATTTTTTTCCTTTTCTTATCCATATGGTTTATTGTGTCCGTACACTATTTCCCGATTTTGGGGCGGAACTGTTGCCTATTCTTGAACAAGAGGCGTATGATCAAGAAAAAGCCGAGTTTATTTGCTCCAGATTTATTAACGAAATAAAAGGTCTCCGCAAGGAATGGATCCTTGTCCTTGATGATTTTCATCTACTTGATGACTCAGAGTGGATCGGTCAATGGATGCAACGGTTTGTCATGTATAAGCCAGCAAATGTTCATCTGATCATTTCGAGTAGGGTGCGTCCATCTTGGGGGATTTTGGAGTCAATGAAAGTAAAAGGGGAAGTGTTGGAAATTACGGAAAGCGATTTAGCCTTCTCCGAGGAGGAGATAGACGTTTTATTTTCTGACCACTATCATATCCCTTTAGACCAAGAAACGGTTAGGAAAATTTATACGATGACTGAAGGGTGGATTATGGCCATCCAAATGGTTTGGTATCAAATGAAGTTGGATCCCTCTTATCCGTTTTCTCGTATTCAATCAGCTTCTACAGACGATTTGTTTCGTTTTCTTGCTTCAGATGTATTTTTTAAACAGTCAGAAGAAGTGCGCGATTTTTTGCTACGGACAAGCATCTTTGAAGAATTTTCACCATCCATTTGCCAGTTATGGTTTTCTGAGCAGGATGTGAATCGTATTTTGGACTATTTGGTCAAACAAAATCTGTTTATCATCCCAACTGGCGGGGGGCAATATCGCTATCGCGCCTTATTTCGCGAGTTTTTGCAGTCACAAATGATGAAAAAGACAGATGTTTTTCATGATATTCACCGCAGGGCGGCTCATTATTACATTCACTTGTCAAACTATGAAAAGGCCATCCATCATCTGTTAGAGATAAAGGAGTATGAACAGGCGGCCAGTCTTCTTCAGCGGCACGGAGGTTTATTACTGGAAAAAGGAAAGTTGGAAACACTTCAAAAAGTTCTTCATCAAATTCCGGCATGTATGAAAAATGCCCATCACATGCTTTGGTTTTATGAAGGAGAAATTTACCGGTACCGTTCTCAGTACGGGAAGGCTCTCGACTGCTATCGGCAAATGGAAAGGCTTGCCGAGGCGGCAGATGACAAAATTGGCATGAGTTTAGGAGCTGAAGGACAGGCGAGAGTATATCTCGATACGGTGCAGCCAAGCAAAGCGGATCCGTTACTAGGAAAGGCTATCTCGTTGCTTGATTATTCTCGTCCCTATTTTAGTGAAAGAAAAATATCCCTTTATTTGCTTAAGGCCGAAAATTTATTGAATATGGGGAATACGATGGATGCGGAGAAGTGGTATTGGCAAGCACAATCTATGGAACAAGGGGAAAAGCATCGGTTAAAAATGGTTGAATTAGAGGCGCGGCTCTATCTGAGAACAGGAAAGCTGAGGCAGGCAAAAGAAGTGTTGAGAAATTACCGAGAACAACAGGGCGAGCAGCCCTATTTATCTAGAGCCCATCGAACAAGTGAAATTTTACTTTCTCTCATCTGCGCGTATACGGGAGAAGTCGGGATAGCAAAAAGATTCGCAGAGTTAGGAATTCTTCAAGGAGCAAAGTGGGGCTCTCCCTTTGTTGAGGCATGCGGATGGATGCGGAAGGGACATGCGATTGCTATGCAAATAAACGACATAGATGAGCAGCAGCAGGCCGTTCAATGTTATGAAACAGCGATCCGAATGATGGATGACATGAACATTTCGCGGGGAAAAGCAGAGCCGTGGATGGGGTTGTGTTTGCTGTATGGAAGAAACGAATATTATGATCTGGCGCTGGAATGCGGAATGAGAGCGCTTTCTGAGACGAAAAAGGTGAAGGATGTTTGGCTGTCATCTTTTATCCTTCTCTCCTTAGGGATTGCATCGTATTATGGCGGTGATATCCAAAGGGCGCGGCAAACGTTCCATCAATGTTCATCGATGTTTCGCCAGTGTCGCTGTCAATATGGGTTAATGATTTCTTATTTCTGGATTTCATTACTCGAATTGGAGCAAAAAAACGAGCAAGTCTTTCACACATTCTTTGACCAATGTTTGCAGCTTATTGTCGACCAGGACTACTGGTTTTTCGTGGAGAAAAAAACATTGTTTGGTCCAAATGATTTGCAAAACATTGTGCCTATGCTAATAAAAGCAAAAAAACAAGGGACCAAAAGACAAATTGCCAGCCGATTGCTTGAACGATTAGGAATGAAGGATATTTCTTTCCACCCTGGTTATACGCTGAAAGTGCGCACCTTAGGAGAATTTAAACTGTTTTTGGGACAAACGGAAGTAAGCGAGCGGGAATGGAAACGGGAAAAAGCAAGAGAATTATTCCAATTATTTATTACCTTTCGCGGCCGGTTGCTGCCGCGCAGCAAGATATTGTCCTTGCTTTGGAAGGATAGTGATGAAGCGGCAGCAGAAAGGGATTTTAAAGTCGCATTAAATGCGTTAAACAAAGTCATTGAACCCGAACGAAAGGCCCGTTCGCGATCATTTTTTATCGAAAGGCGGGGTTCGCTATACGGGTTGAGTAGCAGCGTAATGATTGAAATAGATGCCGTTCGGTTTCAGACGTTCGTCGAGAAAGGGTTGGACGAGAAAGATAAGGATGCGGCTGCTGACATGTTGGTGCAAGGACTTCGGCTGTACCGAGGCGACTATTTGCCTGATCGCTTTTACGCTGACTGGTGCATCGAAGAGAGGGAAAGACTGCTTCTTTTATTTTTAAGAGGAGCCGAGCGGTTAGCGCAAATCTATGTATCGAAAGAACAGTTTGACGAGGCGATTTATTGGTGTGATCAAATCTTAATGAAAGATCGATGTTGGGAGGAGGCCTATCGCTTGTTGATGTACTGTTACTACCGAAAAAATAATCGCGCTTACGCGATCAAGCTATATAGAAAATGCTGTGAACAATTGAAAAAAGAACTTGGTGTTGAGCCGCTAGAAACGACAAAACAGATGTTTGAAATGATTGCCATGAATTAATCAATGTCGCTTCTTAATCGTACGCAGTCTTTCATCCGAACAGGGAAGTAGTTTGTCTCCATCTTGGTGAAAACGGACATTCCTCTCTTGCCTCCAACCGACAAATTCCATATAAGTGCCAGACGAAGATAAATGTTTGGATAGGTTCCGCCCTTTAAGGGCGCTTTTTTATTTCAGATATTTATGAATATTTGTAACTGAATTGCAACTAATTGATTCGATAATATGTCCAAACGATATTGAAACCAAAGGGGGAAGGCGAGTTGAAGAGAAAGAAAAAGCTGTTCAACTGGATGGGGTTGCTGGCTGTTGCTGCACTTCTGTTCGTATCGGCGTGCAGTGCCAGAACAACTGGAGGCGATCAGGACGATGGAGAAAAAGGAGGTTCTGCGGGCAAAGGAACGATCAAAATCGGGGTGCTTGCGTCTTTAACAGGCGCGTTGGAGGCGTATGGAAAGCAGACGGTTAACGGGTTCGAGCTGGGGCTCGATTACGCGACGAATGGCACGCGGGAAGTGGCCGGCAAAAAGATTGAAGTCATTTATGAAGATACGGAAACGAAGCCGGATACGGCCGTGCAAAAGGCGACGAAACTGCTCGAAGACGACGGCGTGGACATCCTTGTCGGTTCCAGCTCGTCAGGGGATACGTTAGCCGTGCTGCCGCTTGCTGAAGAGTATAAAAAAGTGATGATCGTTGAACCGGCGGTAGCCGACAGCATCACCGGCGCAAACTGGAACAAGTATATTTTCCGCACCGCCAGAAATTCTTCACAAGATGCGATTGCCGGAGCGCAAGCGATTGCCAAAGAAGGAGTCAAAATCGCTACACTCGCCCAAGATAGTGCGTTTGGACGCGACGGTGTCGCGGCATTTAAAAGAGCCGCCGAAAAATTAGGCGCTCATATTATCTTGGAGGAGTATGCCGATCCGCAAGGAGTGGACTTTACGTCAAACATTCAGCGCATCATTGAAAAGAAACCAGACTATTTGTTTGTGATTTGGGCCGGCGCCAACTCTCCGTGGAAACAGCTAGCCGACATGAAGGTGCAAGAAAAAGGCATTAAAGTTTCGACCGGTGCTCCAGATATTGCTGCGCTAAAGACGATGGACGATATTGTTGGGATGGAAGGATTTACAGTGTACCATTACACGCTTCCGAAAAACAAAGTGAATGACTGGCTTGTCGAAGAGCACAAAAAACGGTTTCAAGGCCAAGTTCCGGACTTATTCACTCCGGGAGGAATGTCCGCGGCAATGGCAATTGTCGAAGCGCTGAAAAAAACAAGTGGGGATGCCAGCGGAGATGCGCTCGTGAAGGTGATGGAAGGCATGTCGTTTGACACCCCAAAAGGCAAGATGACATTCCGAAAAGAAGACCATCAAGCGTTGCAGACGTTATATGCCGTTAAACTGGAACGAAGGGAAGGGTTCGATTATCCAGTGCCCGTATTGATTAGAGAACTGACTCCTGAAGAAACGGAACCGCCGATTATGAATAACCGGTAATAAATGTTCCGGGAGCGGGAAGGGACCTATATTGGAATCCTTCCCTTCCCGGGATAGGAAAGGGGAAAAGCGGGTGGAACCGATTTTAGAAACGAAACAACTGACCGTTCGCTTTGGAGATCATGTGGCGGTGGATGATGTGAGCATTCATGTTCAACCGCGCCAGTTAAAATCTATTATTGGTCCGAATGGAGCTGGCAAAACAACCTTTTTTAACCTATTAAGCGGGCAGCTAAAGCCGACGAACGGGCGCGTGTTTTTCAAAGGGGAAGATATTACAGGATTGTCCCCGGCCTTGCGGACGAGAAAGGGGATTGGACGGTCGTTTCAAATCACGAATGTTTTTCCGCAGTTAACTTGTTTAGAAAATGTCCGCCTTGCCGTTCAGTCAAAAGAGAAGATGTATTTTCATTGTTTTTCCCATGCGAAGCGTTTTACAAACATTGAAAGAAAAGCGTACGAGTGGTTGGAGCTTGTTCTTCTGGGCGATAAGGCGGATGAACCGGCCGTTCATCTTGCACACGGGGAAAAACGGAAGTTGGAGATTGCGATGCTGCTTGCACTCGAGACAGAGCTCCTTCTGTTAGACGAACCAACGGCAGGTATGTCGATTGAAGAAGTACCTAAAATTTTACAGGTCATTAAAAAAATCAAGGAGCAAGGAAACCGGACGATTCTGTTGATCGAGCATAAAATCGATATGGTCCTTGACTTGTCAGATACGATTATGGTGCTGTTTAACGGGCGGTTGCTTGCGGATGGGAAGCCGGGGGAAATTATGAAGAATGAACAAGTTCAATCGGCCTATTTAGGGGGAATGTAAATGGCTCTTTTGAAAGTAGAGGGAATTCATACGTTTATTCAGCAGTATCACATTCTCCAAGGCGTGTCATTTGAGGTTAAGGAGGGGACAGTGACGGTTTTGCTTGGAAGAAACGGTGCAGGCAAAACAACGACGTTACGTTCAATTATGGGATTTCATAAAATCAACCAAGGCGCCATTTATTTTGAAAATAAGCGCATTGATCCACTAGATACCCATGATATCGCCCGCCAAGGAATCGGTTACGTTCCTGAAGATCAAGGGATTTTTGGCGGGCTAACGGTCGGAGAAAACTTAAAAATAGCGATGCGAAAAAATGATGAAGGCAATCGGGAACGACTCGATTATGTATTAGAGCTGTTTCCAGATTTAAAGACATTTTGGCATAAAAAAGGCGGTCACCTCAGCGGTGGGCAAAAGCAGATGCTTTCTTTGGCCAGGGCGTATGTGAATGACAGCCGGCTTATTCTCATCGATGAACCAAGCAAAGGATTGGCACCGATTATGGTAGAGAAAGTGAGCGAGTCGATTAGACAAATGAAAAAGGAACGAACCATTGTCCTCGTTGAGCAAAACTTTATGATGGCCAGCTCGGTCGGCGACGACTTTTACATCATCGACAGCGGGCGTACCGTATATAGCGGTCAGATGGAACAGTTAAAAGAAGACAAAGAAACACGTCAACAGTATTTAGGGATTACGTAACGGAAAGGGGGAGAGATTGTATGGAAGTTATATTTAGTTTGATGATCAACGGCCTGGCGACGGGCATGCTGCTTTTTTTGCTGGCAGCCGGTCTTAGTCTTATTTTTGGCCTAATGGATGTGCTCAACTTTGCCCATGGAGCGCTATTTCTTTGGGGAGCGTACGCCGGAATTTGGATTTATACGTTAACGGACAGCTTTTTGCTCGGGATCTTAGCTGCGATCGCCATCGGAGCTATGCTCGGCTATTTGCTAGAACGGTTTATTATTCTTCCTGTTTACGGAAATCATATTCAACAAATTTTAATTACTTTAGGCGCCATGCTTGTGTTAGGGGAAATGGTAAAGGTGTTTTGGGGGCCGAATCAAATCGTGGCACAGCCGCCGCAATATTTGGCGGGAAGCTGGGGGACGGGGAATTTCGTGCTGATCAAATACCGGTTATTTATTATTTTGACTGGGTTACTCGTGTTAGCCGGATTATCACTTTTATTAAATAAGACCAAAATCGGGCTGATCGTTCGTGCGGGCGTCATGAATAAGGAGATGGTTCAGGCATTGGGGATTAACATCCGAAAAGTGTTTTTATTCGTGTTTATTCTCGGTGCATCGATGGCTGGGCTTTCAGGAATTCTTCTCGGCCCGTATTCCGGAGTCATTCACGCGGGAATCGGACTAGAATACGGTATTCTGGCTTTTATTGTTGTTATTATCGGCGGAATGGGCAGTGTATGGGGATCCGTACTGGCGTCAGTGCTTGTTGGGCTTGCCGGTTCATTTGCAGCTTACTATATCCCAGAAATTTCTGTTGGTGTCAATATGTTGATGATGTTGTTCATTCTACTATTCAAACCTTCAGGGCTCGTTGGGAATCGGGAGGGGATATAAAGATGAAACGGTTCAAACGTTCCGCTCCGCTAGTGTTTAGTTTGCTCACCTTCGTTATATGGCCTTTTCTCTACGATTCCCGTACATTGCTTATTTTGTTGAGCCAAATTTTTATCTTTGCCGTGTTTGCCATGAGCTATGATTTGTTGCTCGGATATACAGGAATTGTATCATTCGGCCATGCCATGTTTTTTGGAATTGGCGCCTATACACTGGCTATCTTCATGAAGCAAATGGGTGAACCGACGGTGGGAGGGGTATTATTGGCAATTGTTGTGACGGTGATATTATCCATGGTGCTCAGCTTGGTGATTGGCATGCTAACGTTGCGATTGAAAAGCCATTACTTTGCTATGCTGACTCTTGCCGTAGCTAGTTTGTTGATGGTCGTAGCCGAAAAATGGCGCTCTGTAACGATGGGAAACGATGGATTTACGTTTATGGTTCCAGATTTGTTTCGCGACCGATTGTCGTTCTATTTCATTTGCCTGTTGTTTATGGTGGCTTCCTATGTATGTCTGAGACGTTTCACAGATTCTCTGCTTGGGAAAGTGCTTGTAGCCATTCGGGAGAATGAAGCGCGGGCCGAATCGCTAGGCTACCGTACGCTCTATTACAAGGTGGCAGCCAACGTGGTGGCCGGGATTTTTGCCGGTTTGAGCGGCATTTTATATGCAATCAGTTTACGGTTTGTCAATACATCTGTCTTTTCCACCGAGATTACGCTTGATGCACTGCTCATGACCATTATTGGCGGTGTTGGTACGTTGGTTGGGGCCATCATTGGTTCAGGGCTTATTGAAGCGGCCAAGCATGGCTTAATGGGGTTGGCGAAAGTACATTGGATTTTCGAACGATGGCTTATTTTCTTTGGCGTTGTGTATATTCTCGTCGTCATGTTTTTTCCAAAAGGCATTGTCGGCACGGTAAAGGAGTGGCGGGAACAAAGGAGAAAGAGGAAATCATTTCTACGCTCGGCAGCTCAAAGGCAATATGAAAAAACATTTTAGCCACCGTTTAAGATAATGAAGGGGAGCTGAAACGTTATGAAAGACAAAAAAATAAACGCCAATGGCATTGATCTTCATTTGGTTGACTTTGGCGGAACAGGGGAAACGATTATTTGTGTCCATGGTTTGACAGCCAATAGCCGCTATTGGGACTCCGTAGCGGAGCGATTGGTAGATAGTTATCGTGTGTTGGCAATTGATCTGAGAGGACGCGGTGACAGCGAAAAGCCCGCGTCCGGATATCATATCCGCCAGCACACGGAAGATATTTTGCAAGTCATCGACTACTTTGGTTTAGAGAAAGTGATCTATATGGGCCATTCCCTTGGCGCCCTAATCGGCGCCAGTTTTGCGGCTGCGTACCCGGAACGTTTATCCCGTTTAATTCTTATTGATGGCGGGGTCAATGTTGATGAGCGGGTATTCGAGAAAATCCGTCCGGCTATCGAGCGGTTGGATATGGTATTTCCTGATTTTGCGACGTATCTCAATGAAATGAAGAAAAATCCTTTTTTCGATGAGTGGAATGAATATGTAGAACAGTATTTTTATGCAGACGTGGAACATCGATTTGACGGTTCTGTACGTTCAAAAGTATGTAAACAAGCGGTCATGGAAGAATTGAAGGCTCTCAAAGTGACGCCAATTGATGAATTTTATCGGCATATCAAGATTCCTACTCTATTGTTATGGGCGCCAGACTCTTTTAAAGATGGCAAGACGTTTATGGTGACGAAGGAAAGATGGGAACAGTTAACCTCGTCTTTGCCTTACAGCAGCTTTGTGGAAATTCATAAGGCTAATCATTATTCAATTATTTTATCAAAATATGGACAATTGGTGGATGAGGTGAAGAAATTTTTAGACGACACGAAAAAAATGTGTTTTCAAAGTTATCCGCAAAGGAAGGAATCGATATGAAAAATGTCAAATTGAAATCCATTATGTTGCCTAACGGGGAAACAATTGGCTATCGGGAAAGAGAGGGGGGAGAGAAGCGCATCCTTTTTGTTCATGGCAATATGGTCTCATCTAGACATTGGGATATCATGTTCGAGCAGATGGACGAAACATACAAGTTATACGCTATAGACTTACGTGGACAGGGGACTTCATCATATAATCATCCGATTGAGTCCTTGAAGGATTTTTCTGATGATTTAAAGTACTTTGTTGACATGCTTGGCCTTAAAACGTTTTCCCTTGTCGGTTGGTCAATGGGCGGCGGCGTTTGCATGCAGTTTGCAGCTGATTATCCAGAGCAAGTGGAAAAACTCGTTTTATTAGCTTCTGTTTCGACAAGAGGGTATCCGTTTTACAAAGTGGATGAACAGGGGCAACCGATTTTGGCGGAACGTTTGAGAACAAAGGAAGAGATCGCCCTTGACCCGCTGCGCAGCATTCCCATTACCGATGCGTATCGGAGAAAGGATAAGCATTTTTTGAGACAGCTGTTCAATGCGACAATGTATACATCCAATCAACCCTCCCCCGAAAGATATGAAGCCTACTTGGATGAGGTGTTGAGGCAAAGGAATTTGCTTGATGTATACCATGCGCTCAATCATTTCAACATTAGCCATTTTAATAATGGTATCACTAAGGGAACAGGCGAGGTGGACCGTATCGCAGCTCCCACGCTCGTCATTTGGGGAGAGCATGATCGGGTGGTGACCAAAGGGATGGCAAAGGAGATTGTTGATGACTTCGGTGGGAAGGCAAAACTTGTTATACTGCCGGAAGCGGGTCATTCGCCGTTTACCGACCACGTGGGAGCCCTATTGAAAGAACTGCACAGTTTCCTTGTGTAGCAGGGTTTACACATAGCGGAAAGGGG
Source organism: Geobacillus sp. BK01 (assembly GCF_052220245.1). NCBI lineage: Bacteria > Bacillati > Bacillota > Bacilli > Caryophanales > Anoxybacillaceae > Geobacillus > Geobacillus sp. BK01. Next base: position 8,797 of record NZ_JBQPTH010000026.1, on the reverse strand, counting down.
AAGAAGAATGATAACGAAACGCACAGCACTCATCACCGGCGCAGCGCGGGGAATTGGCTATGAAGTGGCAAAAACGCTGGCGGAACATGGCGCAAACGTGATGCTCGTTGATTTGCGCCAGGAAGAAGTCGAGCAAGCTGCTCGGTCGCTTCGGGAGTTGGGCTATGAAGCGGTCGGCGTGAAATGTGATGTGACGGTTGAACAAGAGGTGAAGCAAGCGATCAACGAGGCCGTCAAGCGTTGGGGGCGCCTTGATGTTGTCGTGAACAACGCCGGTTTGCAACATGTGGCAAACATTGAGGATTTCCCGACGGAAAAGTTTGAGCAGCTCATCCGCGTCATGCTTGTCGGCCCGTTTTTGGCCATCAAGCATGCGTTTCCCGTTATGAAACAACAGCGTTACGGCCGCATCATCAACATGGCGTCGATCAACGGGCTTGTTGGGTTTGCCGGCAAAGCGGCGTACAACAGCGCGAAGCACGGGGTGATCGGCTTAACGAAAGTGGCGGCGTTAGAAGGGGCGCCATATGGCATTACGGTGAACGCCCTTTGCCCGGGCTATGTCGATACCGAACTTGTCCGCGGCCAGCTCGCGGATTTGGCGGCGACAAGAAACGTGCCGCTTGAAAAAGTGCTCGAGGAAGTGATTTACCCGCTTGTGCCGCAGCGGCGGCTGCTATCGGTTGAAGAGGTGGCCCATTACGTTCTCTTTTTGGCGGGAGAACAGGCAAAAGGCGTCACCGGCCAGGCGGTGGTGATCGACGGCGGATATACGGCGCAGTGAACTCCCCCTCTTCGCGTTGCTCAAAGCGGGAGCTTTTTTCCGGATGGACGATCAAACGTTTTGTCGCATGCCATGCTGAATCCAACGCGATCGTTTTCTTTCGCAATAATAAAATGCCCCCGGCATTTTCAGCGCCGGGGGCGTTTCGTTTTGGACGCTCAGCTCAAGGCAAACTCAAAGCTGGCCAAGATTTTGACTTCTTTCCCGACGAGGAATCCGCCGGTTTCGAGCGCAACGTTCCAGACGAGGCCGTAATCTTCGCGGTTGATTTTCCCTTCGACGTCAAAGCCGACGGAAATGCCGCCGGTGAGCGGGTTTTTCACTTGGCCGTTGTATTCGACTTTGAACGTTTCCGTTCTCGTCACACCGCGAATCGTCAGCTGCCCTGTCACCTCATATTCCGTGTCGGACAGCTTGCGCACGGAATCGCTCACAAAGGTGATCGTCGGATGGTTTTCAACATCGAAAAAGTCGGCCGAGCGAAGATGGGCGTCGCGGTCCGCATTTTTCGTATCAATCGAAGCCACATTGATCGTCGCGTTCACTTTCAGCGACTCAAGCTCGTTAATGTCGCCCTGCACGTCGACATCAAAGTCTGTAAATTCCCCTTTCGCTTTTGAAATCATCATATGTTTGACTTGGAAGGCGACAGAGCTGTGCGCTTTGTCAAGCTGGAATGTTGTCATCCGTGTTCCTCCTCTTATTCACGTAATGATCACATCCTTATCATAGCAGATGTATATCTCGAATTCAAACATTTTTTGTTCAAGTTTTTTTGCTAACGTGGAGCATGAAGGCATATCCATGATAAGATGAAGATAGCAACGGCGGACGGAAAGGAAGAGATAAAAGATGAGTGAAATAGGGATTTTAACGAAAATCGAACAGCAACTCGGGCAGTTTTCACCGGCAGAACAAAAAGTGGCCGCCTATATTCTTCGCCATGCCGAGCTTGTTCCAGCGATGACGACGAAAGAGTTGGCGCGGGCCGCCTCGACGAGCGAAGCGAGCGTCGTCCGCTTTTGCAAGACAGTCGGCATCGGCAGTTTTCCGGGATTGAAGATGGCGCTCGTTCGCGAGTTGACGATGGCGGATATAAACATTAATGATTTTTCCATTCTAGACAAACCAAATGCGCCGTATGAGCTGTTTATGAAAGTTACTTATATGAATAAGGCGGCCATTGAGGCGACAACGACAACGCTCGATAAGCGCGAGTTGGAAAAAGCTGCTGAGGTGATGATGAAAGCGGAAAGAGTAGTGTTTTACGGAGTTGGCGGCTCCGCGGCCGCAGCGGTGGACGCCAGTTATAAGTTTACGAAACTTGGCTACATGGCGGCAACGTCACCCGATTTTCACACGATGCTTCCATTGGTCGCCCATTTGAAAAAAGGGGATGTATTCGTAGCCATATCAACGTCAGGACGGACGAAAGACGTATTGGAGATCGCCCGGTTTGCGAAAAAACAGGAGGCGACCGTCATCGCCCTGACGAAGCTTGACCCGACATCACCGCTATATAAGGAGGCGGATATTAAGCTGGCGCTGCCGGATGTTGAACAAGACCACCGCATCGGCAGCATGGCATCGAGAATGGTGCAGCTTAATGTGATTGATGCGCTCTATTTAATCACGTTCCACCGTGTAGGGGGACGAGTAATCGAACGCTTCTACCAGACAAGAGAAGAAGTGGTGCGTTTGCGAAGATAAAGCGGGCTTAAGGCAGGCTCGCTTTTTTTGGTGAGGATGTGTCAAAATCAACAAGAATAGTTTGATATTTTGTTTCATAAATTTATAATATAAGTATGAAATATAATTTCTAATTTCCTTAAAGAGGTGACCACATTGCTCGAACGTCTGACTACAGAACAAGGCAATGAAAAAACGAAACATTTGGATGAAATGACGACGAAAGAAATTTTGCAGGCGATGAATGAAGAAGATCAGACGGTGGCGGCAGCGGTGGCGAAACAACTGGATTCCATTGAGAAGCTCGTACATATCGTCGTTGCTGCGTTTCAGAGAGGGGGAAAACTCGTTTATGTTGGAGCGGGAACGAGCGGCCGGCTCGGTTTGCTTGATGCGGTGGAATGTCCGCCGACATTTGGCGTTGATCCCAAGATGGTTCAGGCGGTGATCGCCGGGGGGTGGGAAGCAATGGCCAATGCGGCGGAAGGAGCGGAAGATGATGAAGAGGCGGCGGTTCGCGATCTCGAGGCAGTGGGGTTGACGGCAAACGATGTGGTCGTCGGCATTGCGGCGAGCGGCCGAACGCCGTATGTGGTGAGTGCGCTTCGTTACGCGAAAAAAATAGGGGCAACAACAGGAAGCATCGCCTGCAATCAAGGAGCGGCCATCAGCCAGTATGCGGATGCGGCGGTGGAAATCGAAACCGGGCCGGAAGTGTTGGCCGGTTCAACGCGCCTTAAAGCCGGAACGGCGCAAAAAATGGTGCTCAATATGATTTCGACCGCCTCAATGGTCGGAATTGGCAAGGTGTATGGAAACTGGATGGTCGATGTGCAGGCGACAAACGAAAAGCTAAAAGAGCGGGCGAAGCGGATTTTGATGGAAGCGACGGGAGTGAGCGCCGACGAAGCGTCCCGCTATTACGAACAGGCAAATGGGGAGGTGAAAACAGCGATCGTCATGATTTTGCGTCAATGCAGCTATAAAGAGGCAAAATCGCGGCTGCAAAAAGCCGGTGGTTTTGTGCGCAACGCGCTTAAATAACGGATAGGGGGAGAGGAACGATGAACCGGGAACAACAAATGGCGGCAACGATGCTTTCGCATTTAGGGGGCAAAGAGAACATTGTTCGCATTGCCCACTGCATGACGCGGGTGCGCGTGTCGCTGCGCGATCCGGATCAAGCGGATATTGCCGCCCTGAAACGGGTTGAGGGAGTCATGGGGGTCATTGAAGACGAGACGCTGCAAATCGTCGTCGGCCCCGGCATTGTCAACAAAGTGGCGGCCGCGTTATGCGAGCTGACCGGTCTGGAGCTTGGGGAAGTGATCGAGGATGGGCTCGAGGACATTGCGGAGCGGACAAAAGCGAAGGTCAAAGCGCGCCAGCAAACGCCGCTAAAGCGGTTGTTGCGCAAAATCGGCAGCATCTTCATCCCGCTCATCCCTGGTTTGGTCGCCTCAGGGATCATTAACGGGATTGCCAACTTCGCCAAAAACGCCGGTGTTGATCCACAGACGACGTGGCTGCAGCTGTTGCTTTTGATTGGCGGCGGCATTTTTGCCTCGCTCGGCGTGTTAGTCGGTTACAATACAGCGAAGGAGTTCGGCGGCACGCCGGTATTAGGGGCCATTGCCGGCATCCTCGTCTTCAACCCGGCGCTCGCGGATGTTAAGCTATTCGGGGAAGCGCTTACACCAGGGAGGGGAGGGCTGTTTGCCGTTTTGTTGGCCGCTTGGCTGATGGCTGTTGTTGAAAAATGGGTGCGCCGCTTTGTCCCGAATGCGGTCGATATTATTGTGACGCCGCTCATCACGGTGCTCATCGTCTGCTTATTTACGCTGATTGCCGTGCAGCCGATCGCCGGTTGGCTGTCGCTGGCGATTACGGACGGATTAAAAGCTGTACTCGATATAGGTGGAGTGTTGGCCGGCGCAGTGTTGGCCGGAACGTTTTTGCCGCTTGTCATGGTCGGCTTGCACCATGGCTTGACGCCGATTCATATGGAACTGATTCAAAAACTTGGCTCAACGCCCCTATTACCGGTATTAGCGATGGCCGGAGCCGGCCAGGTCGGGGCGGCGATCGCTGTCTATGTGAAAACGAAAAACAAGCGGCTTCGAAACATTATTAAAGGGGCATTGCCGGTCGGGTTTTTAGGAATCGGAGAGCCGTTGCTTTATGGGGTGACGTTGCCGCTAGGGAGGCCGTTTGTCACCGCGTGCCTCGGGGCGGCGGTCGGCGGCGCGTTTCAGGCGGTCATGAAAACGGCGGCGCTCGGCATCGGTGTATCCGGGCTGTCCCTCATTCCGCTTATTGCCGATGCGAAGTATGTGACGTATTTGATCGGATTAGTCATTTCCTATGCGTTTGGTTTCCTCTTTACGTATTGGTTCGGATTTAAAGAGGAAATGGCAGAAAATATATAGCGGGGGATGGCGATGCTTTCCTTTTCTTTTTATCTTTTTCAACCGTTTGAACAAATCGAAGAAGCGTTTCGGAAAGCAGCGAGTTTTGGAGCGAGGGAACTGTTTACTTCGCTGCACCTTTTGAACGGAAAAGAACTAGGCGAGCAAGAGAAGCTGAAATGGATCGGCCGGCTCGCCCGTCGCTATGGGGTGGGGGTGGTGGCTGACGCCACCCCCGCCGTGCTTTCGCACTTGCCGGCCGGCGTTGGCGTCACCAAAGCGCTCAACGAGTGGGGGATAATCGGGCTGCGGCTTGACGATGGCTTCTCGTGGGATGAAACGGTGCAGCTTTCGAAACAGATGAAAGTCGTATTGAACGCCAGTACGATCACAGAACGCGAAATTCAGGAGTTGGCATCGCGACAAATCGACTGGGCGGGTGTGGACGCATGGCATAACTTTTACCCGCGCCCGGAAACTGGGCTTTCGGGCGACACGCTTATGAAACAAAACCGAATGTTGCGTCAATGCGGCATAGCATCAATCGGCACCTTTGTCGCTGGCAACGCCCAAAAGCGCGGTCCGCTTAACAAAGGGCTGCCGACGTTAGAGGATCATCGGGAAGCGGATCCAGTTTCTGCCTATATCGAGCTGCGCGAAACGTATAAGGTGGGAAAAGTGTTCGTCGGAGACTTATCGGTGTCGGACGATGTGCTCGAGCGAATGGCGTGGGTGCGGCAAGGAATCATTCCCATTCGCTACCGGCCGATCGTATCAGCCCGCTGGCTGTCTCTTGTCGAAACGGTGCACACAAACCGGCGCGATGCCGCCCGTGATGTGATCCGTTCCACCGAATCGCGCCGCTCCATCATATGGCCTAAGGAGGCGTTGCACCCCACCGAACCGGCGCCGCGCCCGACAGGAAGCGTGACGATCGACAACGAGCGCTACGGCCGTTATGCTGGTGAACTGCAGATCGCTTTAACAGATCTTCCAGCCGATGACAACGTCAACGTCATCGGCAAGGTGGTCGAGGAAGATATACCGTTGCTTCGGTACATTCACGGCGGCCGTCCGTTTTGTCTTGTTCGTGGCTAAAAAGAATGGACAGATTTCACTTTTCCGAACTAGAGAAGCTGTGTCAGAGCAACATTCCTTTCTCGCCGCCAAGTTGAGCGAAAAACTCGTGTTGCCCCGGCTTTCCCAGAAATGTTCTTAAAAACTGTCATGCTCACATCGATTGAAAAAGGAAGACAAATGATTTCCAAAATGAATAGACGGCAGGTATAATAAATAATGGATATTTTGGCATTTGCTTATTAGGAAAAAGGGGGAACGCCTGTGAAATACCGAAAACTTGGCCGCACGGGGCTGAAAGTGAGCGAAATTAGTTTAGGAAGCTGGCTTACATACGGCAATTCGGTGGAAAAGGAAACGGCGATCCGCGTCATTGACAAGGCGTATGAACTCGGCATCAACTCATTTGATACGGCAAACGTCTATGCGCGCGGGGAGGCGGAAAAAATCGTCGGCGAGGCGCTGCGCCGATATCCGCGCGAGTCGTACGTCTTGGCGACGAAAGTGTTTTGGCCGATGGGGGACGGCCCGAACGACCGCGGCTTATCACGCAAACATGTGTTTGAACAGCTCCATGCGAGCTTAAAACGGCTGCAGCTTGATTATGTTGACATCTACTATTGCCACCGCTATGACAAAGAGACGCCGGTTGAGGAAACGTTGCGCACGATCGACGATCTCGTCCGCCAAGGAAAAGTGCTCTATGTCGGCGTCAGTGAATGGACGGCCCAGCAAATTCAAGAGGCGCTCGGCGTGGCCGACCGCTACTTGCTCGATCGGATCGTCGTCAATCAGCCGCAATACAACATGTTTCACCGTTATATTGAAAAGGAAGTCATCCCGGTGTGCGAACAAAACGGCATCAGTCAAATCGTCTTTTCGCCGCTCGCCCAAGGGGTGCTGACCGGCAAATACAAACGAGGTCAAGCGTTGCCGGCCGGAAGCCGCGCTGCTGATCCGAAGGCGAACTCGTTTATCCAAAGGTTGCTGAACGACGAAGTGTTAACGAAAGTGGAACAACTGGAAAAAGTTGCTGCCGAGCTTGGCATCACGTTATCGCAGCTCGCGCTTGCCTGGGTATTGCGCCAACCGAACGTGGCCAGCGCCTTAATCGGCGCCAGCCGCCCGGAACAAGTCGAAGAGAACGTCAAAGCGGTCGACGTCGCGCTCAGCGATGATGTGCTCGAGAAAATTGAGGGGATTTTGGCGTAGCAGGCCAACGAGCCGTTCTCCCGAAGATGAGGTTTGCTTCGGGGGGATGGCATTTTTTATGGCTATTGATTGTGTTCAGGAGGACTTTTATTTGCCTTTGTTGAAATAAACAGCGCCATTGTACAGAAATAAGGGCAAATTTCATTTTTTATATTGACTGTTCGGAAAATTTTGATTAAAATAAAAATATCAGGCCTGATGAACTACATTGATAAACTATGTTTTATAATATAAAACAAAATCGATCGGATGTTTTTTAATTTTTTTATTGTTTTCAAAACCGAGTTCTACTGGTTCATCACCAAAAGTTGTACTTGCACCTGTCATGAAAGTATGTTAGCTGTTTCTAGCCGAACCCGCAATGCAAAACGCTGGATATTTCTGTATCCGTATCCCCGACGTTTCATCAGCTTGATCTTGTTATTTGTTCCCTCCATTTTCCCATTTGAATAAGGGGATAACATGCACGATATGATTTCGTCTGTTCGTTTGACGAGTGATTTTGCGATGGCGCGAACAGCAGAACAAGGACAAAACAAATACCGATGAACCCAGGCGTTCAAACGACGTTTCGCTTGTCGCTCGTTTTGGCTTTTGGATACATAACGAAAATGTTGAAGGGATTGATAGACAGCCTGCAAGGAATCGCTCTCTTTCTGCCACTCCCGCACCGTTTGGCGTTCCTCCTCGGTGAGCTTCTCGGGGCGCTGGGTCAATAAGCGGCAAACATACCGGACATGCCCATGTTTCTTGTTCCCTTTTCCGAAGGATTTGCGGCATCGATCCAACGCTTCCGTAAACAATTGAATCACATGAAAATAATCGACCACATGCTTCGCTTCCGGACACACCCCTTGAATGGCTTTTTTCATCGCTGGAGCCAAATCGCTCACGACATACTGAACAGAACCAGACACATGAGCCAACGCACGTCCAATGGCTTCCTCGTTCTTTCCTGCTTCAATCGCATACACTTCTCCCGTTTCGGCATCCATGATCGCCACTCCGTAGTCATGCCCTTTTCGAAACGCAAACTCATCGACACAAACCGCCTTTGGTTGGATGTCATTTGATAGGAAGGAAGGGGCATGGGTGTAAAACCAGCGTTCCACGGTCGTGTAAGGAAGCTTGAGCATACGAGCCACTGCCTGAATGGATGTTCCGATGCAAGAGTGCGCGACCCATTGCTGAAACGCATCCGTCGCCACACTTCGAGGGGAAATTCCGGGATAAGACGTGCTGAATGTCATGCCACATGTACCACAACGTCTACGCTCCACAGGGAGTTCCACCCAAAAGATGCCGATCCGTTGAGCATACCCATGCATCCATTGCTTCTTTTTGCCTGTCATTTTGATTGTACGCTTCAAGCAGACAGGACATAATGGGCATTGTTCGGGTAGAGAAAGTTCGAAAATCCAACGTTCTTCTTCTTTTCGCACCTTTTGAATCAAAACATCTGGTAAATCGATGAGTTCTTTGATAAACTGAGCGTACATGCGAATTTTCCTCCAATGGTTTGGTTTGGTCACCTTTACCATACAGGAACATTCGCATTTTTTGTATCCTCTATTTTCCCTATGCATACCTATCTTAAAATCTCAAGTACAACTTGTGGTGAAGAGCC
>NZ_JBQPTH010000025.1:0-34351 GCF_052220245.1 Geobacillus sp. BK01 | reverse complement strand
CCGCTGACCGAATCAAGGCAAGCCCTGATCCGGTCCGCTCGACTTGCATGTATTAGGCACGCCGCCAGCGTTCGTCCTGAGCCAGGATCAAACTCTCCAAAAGAAAGTTGATTGGCTAATCCAGCTTCGGCCCGCCGTCCGGGGTCAAACAACCTTCGCCTCCGGAATGTAAACATCCCTGCAGGCGAAGAACATTTGCCCATCGCGATCGCCAGGATGGCGATATTTCGTCGTTACCCGCAGGACGCGGGTTGCTTTTAGGCGAAATATCAGGCCGAAGCTTTTCGCTTGCGCTTCGTTTCGTTCAGTTTTCAAGGAACAAGGTGAAATCAACTTTGTTTGTCGTTCTTTCGAAACGACTTTTATATTATAGCACTTTTATTATTTGTTGTCAACATTTTTTTATTCATCTTGCGCCGCAACCTTTGTCCATCGCGGCAGCGATTTAAAATATATCATCGTTCTCCATAGAAGTCAATAGCCTTTTTACTTTTTAACGGATTTCTGAAAGAAGTCTCCCACTTCAAGGAACGTGTAGGGAGACGTTTAGAAGCGAGAGACTTCTTTCAGGAAATGTTAAATAAGGAGTAGGTGGGAGAGAGTCATCTTGCTTCCCCCCTCTGTACGGCATAATAACGCTCCGCTATCTTGTTTCCCCCTGTCGGTCTTTCTACTGCGGCCAATACTCTTCTCTCAACTAAATACTCAACCATGATGGCAAGGTCGACTGAATAAGGGGCGAGTTGCGGGTGACAGGCCATTTCGGCAATACTCCATGCGCCTTCTTTTTCCTTCAGCACTTCACATAGATGGATTGAGCCTGCCGCAACGGAAGAATGAATGAGAAACTCACTTGCCAGCAATAGAAGTTCAAGCCGCTTCGGCAACGGTTCCTCGCTGCCGACCAACTCCTCATATAGCTTATACACTTGTCCATTCATATGTTTTACTTGGCTCCACACCGTCACTTCTGGATAAAACCCATACTCAATCAACGTTAGCCGGGCTAAATGGTGCAACGCCTGCACCATATGGTTGTACGAATCAAGCCAATGCCGGGCCATGAACAGCGCCTTGCCATCGATATAGCGACGGATCAGTTTAGCAAACTCAATTCCCATTTTGAGTTGCCGCTGCCGGGGCGGAAACTGTTCGAGACGCCGGCGAAGCTGCCTAATATAATCACTGCGGTCAAATATAACTTTCCCATTAAATACCCAGTCAATAGCTTTTCGGGGCGACCCGAGAATGAGCCATTCATTTAACTTCTGTTCATTGACCACATAAAGCGCCGCCTTTTCACTGTCCAGTGAATAATGTTTCAAAAATACTGGTTCGCTTTGCGAATCCACAATGACTAGCAGCACAGCATCAAACGTATCAGTCACCGCCGTATGGCAAACTGCTTTTTCAATCATTAAAATTCCGTGCGTATTGCATCGGCTTGCCCATTCTTGACATATCGGGCGCAAAAATTGTTCCATAGGCTGTTTCCGTTACAGAAGGAAAACATGCAGCACCTTCTTCCTTCAGCTGCAAAGCCAGCACGAAAGTTCTCTTTTCCTTCGCACCGCGCCTATCTGTAACGGGTTCCCTCCTTCCAACATCTTCAAAGGTTCAACCGCCTGCTGCGTGAAGATGAAGCATTGCACAAGAAAATCCCCCGTTTCTTGCGGCCACTGACCGTTTTTTATCGCCCGTGGCCAGTCGCCATCGCCTCCTTGTTCAGTAAAAGGCAGGAGCTTATAGCTGTCGTTCGTTATTCGACAAAAAACGAAAATTTCCTTTCTCCAAAATAAAAAACACAGGCTGATTTTGCTTATTTCTCCTTCCCGGTCTCCCCCTGTTTTATGGTATAGTGATGTATGTAGGAGGGACGACCATGGGTATCAAATATTCGAGTAAAATCAACAAAATTCGCACGTTCGCTTTAAGTTTGATTTTTGTCGGCGTCATCGTCATGTATCTCGGACTGTTTTTCCGGACATCCCCGATCGTCATGACGCTGTTTATGGTGCTTGGGCTTTTATTTCTTGTTGCGAGCGGCATTGTATACTTTTGGATCGGCACACTCTCCACGAGAGCCGTCCAAGTCGTTTGCCCATCATGCGGCAAGGTGACGAAAATGCTCGGGCGTGTTGATTTATGCATGTTTTGCCGCGAGCCGCTGACGTTGGATCGCGAACTTGAAGGAAAAGAGTTTGACGAGAAATACAATCACAAAAGAAAAAGCTGATAGCCGCTTTCAAGCTATCAGCTTTTTTAATGCGTGCGCCCTTTGCTTTTTTGACAGTCAGGACATAGCCCATACACTTCCATGCGATGATGATCGACTTTAAAGCCGGTAACGTGAGCAGCAAGCTGCTCGACTTCATCGAGCGCCGGGTAGTGGAAGTCCACGATTTTGCCGCACTGTTCACAAATGACATGATAATGATTGGATGTGACAAAATCGAACCGGCTTGACGAATCACCGTATGTCAGCTCTTTGACAAGCCCGATTTCTTTAAAGACGCGCAAGTTATTGTAGACGGTAGCTACGCTCATATTCGGAAATTTCCCTTCCAGCGCTTTATATATTTCATCAGCTGTCGGATGGGACATCGAGCTGATCAAATACTCCAATATCGCATGACGCTGCGGCGTGATGCGTATGCCCGTCTTTTTCAGCATATCCAGCGCTTCCTTCAGTTGCTCATTGGCAGACACCGTCATGCACCCCACTCTCTGCAAAAAGATAAAAAAAATTATCATTTTATAATATTTATAATTAGTCTACAAGGAATGTATGCCTTTTGTCAATATAGATACCATTAATATATGGGCTTAAGCGTCTTTTTAACAAAAAAAAGGGGGGCAGAAATATTTTCCACCCACCATATTTCATTCATTTGAGGAGGTTACTATGTATCATACGCAAAACAACTTATATTGTTTGGACGCTTACCTAGATGACGTCAATCGGGCAACTTCCGCGAGCGCCTCATCGACGTGCCCTTTCACTTTCACTCCACGCCATTCTTTTGCCAATGTTCCGTCAGGGGCGATAATGAATGTCGAGCGCTCAATGCCCATATATTCCTTTCCGAAATTCCGCTTTTTCTTCCAAACCCCATACATTTCCGCTACGTGGTGTTGTTCGTCAGAAAGAAGCAAAAACGGCAGCTTATATTTCTGAATAAACGTTTCATGCCGCTCGACCGGGTCGGTGCTTACTCCTAAGATGACGGTATTCAATCCGGTAAACGTCTCATAGCGGTCACGAAAGTCGCACGCCTCGGCCGTGCACCCAGGCGTCATGTCTTTCGGATAAAAATAAAGCACGACATATTGGCCTCGGAAGTCTGAAAGCGAAACCATTTCCCCACTGCTTGCCGGCAAGGTAAAGTCTGGGGCCGGCTGGCCAATGGCGATCGTCATGGCACTCCCTCCGTCTTCTTCATTTTCTTTTAGCGTAGCGAAGAAGGAGGAAAATTGCAACCGTTAGCGGTGGTCCCAGTCAAATACGGTGCGCGTCACGATAACAGCCGGCATAATGTAGCCAAGAAGCGCTTCGGCAATGGCGATCCAACGCCCGATGCCGATTGGAGTGACGTCTCCATATCCGACCGACAAAAGCGTCATGCCGCTTAAGTACAAGCTATCCTCAAGCAAAGACAAACGGTTCTCCGCCTCACTGTGTGAAGACGGGATAAACACCGCATGGCCGTTTGCCTGCAAAATCATATAAATCATGGCAAAGCCGAGCATCATTGTTAAATACCACTGAACGAGCACCCACAAATTGTCGAGCGAAAGGCGGCGCCGCGCTTGAACGCGCACGGTCCAAAGCGAGGTGATGCTCCCGAGCAGTACGGCAGTAACCACTCCGAGGAAGGCGTAATCCATCGCGTTCCCTCCATCTCTGTCTGTTGTTCATATATACGTGCACAGATGGACAATTATGACGGAGTGAGCCGCTGCCACCTCGATGGTTGCTTGAAACCGTGGGGACGGAGCCACGCCGCCTTCTTAGGCTGCCCGTTTGGCAGAGCAGAGCCACTGTTTGCGCCAGCTTTCCCTATTTTTGCGTAAGGTCAGCGTCTCATCTCACTGCGAAAAAGAGCGGGACAACACACCTTTAAGCGTCGCCGCGCTATGGCGAAACCATTTTTGTTCATTATCGTCCAGTTCAAGCTCGATTACCTCACGGACGCCGTTGCGATTGATGACAGCCGGCACACCGATGTAGACGTCACGTTCCCCATATGGACCGTCCAGATAGGCTGAGACGGTCAAAATGGCATTTTCGTTATGCAAGATAGCGCGTGTGACCCTGGCCAACCCCATGGCAATGCCGTAGTACGTCGCTCCCTTTTTCTCAATAATTTGGTAGGCGGCATCACGTACATTGACGAAAATGCGTTCCAACTCTTCTCGTGCCTGTTCTCCTTTTGATTCGATCAGCTTGCGGATCGGCACACCGCCGATATCAGCCTGACTCCAGACCGGAAGCTCCGTATCGCCGTGTTCGCCGATAATATAGGCGTGTACATTCGTTGGAGCGATGGCGAAATACTCGCCTAATAAAAAGCGGAATCGCGCTGTATCTAAAATGGTCCCCGAACCGATCACCCGCTCCTGCGGCAGTCCGCTAAACTTCCATGTCGCGTAAGTCAAAATGTCGACCGGGTTAGTGGCGACAAGAAACAACCCTTGAAATCCGGAAGCCATAACTGATTCGACGATCGAACGGAAAATGGCAATATTTTTGTCCACCAAATCAAGCCGCGTCTCGCCCGGTTTTTGGTTGGCACCGGCGCAAATGACGACCAAATCCGCATCACGGCAGTCGCGGTAATCGCCATGCCAAATGCCGGCCGGCTTCGGCGCAAACACTTTTCCATGGTTTAAATCCATCGCATCGCCCATGGCCTTGTTTTCATTTGCGTCAATGAGCACAATCTCATCAGCAATCCCTTGATTCATTAAAGCAAACGCATAGCTAGCACCGACAAACCCAGTGCCGATGACCGCCACCCGGTTTCCTCCTCCGTTTTTCATCACTGTTCTCCCTCCTTACAATTGTGAACACATTCACAAATTATTTTACGCAATAAGACAAGAACTATGCATAAACGATTATGGCGATTGTTTGACCGTTGTTTGTCATTTTAATGGCAATCTCTATTGATCTAACAAAAACGGACGGGGCCGTCAGCTCCCCGTCCCGCGGTACCTCCTGACCCCGGCGTTCCAAAGCATCACAGCGATGACGAAAAACAACGCGCCGACAGCCGGGGTCATAAACGCATAGCCGTACCATTCCTGCCTGTTAAGAAAATAGGAAGCCGGATAGACACCGACGAAGGCAAACGGCAACACCCACGTTAAAATGTAACGGATGACGCGATGATAAATATCGATCGGATAACGGCCGTAGCTGCTGATGTTATACATCATCGGCATGATCGACGTACGGGCGTCGGCAAAAAAGCTGATCGTGGCCAACGAAATGAAAATGCCGGCGTAAATGAACGCCCCGCCGATGACAAATAAAATAAAGATAAAGACATCGTACCAATGAAACGTAAGTGCTAAACGGTCGCTGGCGTATGCCATAATGATCAGCCCCGGGATGGCGCCAAGCAGCGATTCAAGTTCCATCCGCTCCAAAATGATCTGGAACAGGCTGTGAACCGGGCGCGTCAACACGCGGTCCATTTCTCCCTGAACAATGTAGCGCTCGTTGAAATCCCATAGATTAAAAAAGGCGCCAAATACGGCGTACGGCACAAGGAAAAAGCCGTAAATAAACAACACTTCATCGCGGGTCCAACCGTGAAGCAGCGGCGTATGGCCAAACACAACGAGCAAGAACACTAAGTTGACCGCCTGCGCCATTAAGTCGGACAACCATTCAATGAGCAAATCGGCGCGGTATTGCAATTTTGTCTTCATATACTGGGCCATATATTGAAAAAAGACAGATACGTAAAACAATGTCTACCCCCCTTGCACGACGAGCCGTTTTTTCGCCGCCCGCCATAACCACCCAATCGGAAACAATAACAACACGCACCATGCCGCCTGCGTGAACAATCCATCGCTCACAGCGGCGCCTTGGAAGCTTTCTGTAATGATCATGCTTGGAATGTAGCTGATGGCTTGAAACGGCATATACGCCATGAGCTGCTGCGCCCAATCCGGGTAAAACGACAAAGGCAAAATAAGACCGGAAAATAGATCAATAATAAACCGCTTTGCCCTGAGCAGCCCTTCATTTCGGAACGTAAAAAACGTCACCACCCCCGCCAGCAAGTTCAGCTCCGAATAAATGACAAAACTCAACAGGAGCGACAAACTAAACGACAGCCATGTATGGGCGTTTTCCGGGAACTCGAGCGGCAAAAAGAGCGACACGACCACCAGTCCCGGCAATGATAGAAAGAACAGGCGAAACAGCCCTTCACCGAGCCCTTGCACCGCCTTCATCCCTAAGTAGCTGTACGGGCGGATGAGTTCCGTCGCTACTTTTCCGTCGCGAATTTCCATGGCGATTTCGCGGTCGATGTTGTTAAAGTAAAACGCCCGCGACAGCCAGGAAATGGCGACATACGTCGTCATTTGGGCGAGCGACATCCCTTGCATCGACGGTTTGTCTCCGTAAATGGCCGACCAGAGGAAGTAGTACGCCGCGATGTTAATGGCATAAATCAGAATGCCTGTATAATAGTTCGTTCGGTATGCGAGCATCATTAAAAAGCGGATGCGGATCATTTCCGTATACTTATCCACGAACAGCACCTTCTTCGTAAATGTTGCGGACGATTTCTTCCGTCGGCACTTCATGAATGCGGATGTCTTGCAGCGCATAGCGGGCGGCGACGCGGCTGACGACTTCCGGCACGCCTCCTGATGGAACGTGCGCCACCCAAATGTTCGGCTGTTCGCCTTGTTTCCAGTTAACGCCCAATCCGACCGTCAGCTCCTGCAAGGCAGCGGGGGCTGCTCCTTCAGCAAATGTAAACGAAACCCTCTTTCCTTGCCCCCATTTTTCTTTCAACTGCTCAAGCGAACCGTCATAAATGATTTTTCCTTCATCGAGCATAATCACCCGCTCGCACAGCGCCTCGATGTCCGACATATCATGCGTCGTCAACAAAATCGTCGTCCCGTACCGTTCGTTCAACTGTTTTAAAAACTGACGGATGTTCAGTTTCACCAACACATCAAGACCGATGGTCGGCTCGTCCAAAAACAACAGCGGCGGGTTGTGAATGAGCGCAGCGGCAAGCTCACAGCGCATCCGCTGCCCGAGCGACAGCTTGCGCACCGGTTTGTCAAGGAGCGGGCCGATCTCTAGCATCTCGATGACCTCACCCATATGACGGCGATATTGCCCATCCGGGACGCGGTACACTTTTTTCAACAGCCGGAACGATTCTTGCACGGCGATGTCCCACCATAATTGCGAACGCTGGCCGAAGACAACGCCAATCGTCCGCACGAATTTCTCCCGTTCTTTATGCGGGTTCATCCCGTTGACGACAATACGCCCGGATGTCGGCGTTAAAATGCCGGTCAACATTTTAATTGTCGTTGACTTGCCGGCGCCGTTTTCGCCAATATAACCGACGATCTCCCCTTGTTTGACCGTAAATGAAATGCCGTCCACCGCCCGGACGGTCGTATAACGGCGCGTCCATAAATCGCGAAACGCTCCGACGAGGCCGGAGCGGCTGGCATGCACCTTAAATTCTTTGCACAATTGTTCTACCTCGATGGCGTTCATCGTTCTCCTCCTGCCTCTTCACATCAACATCAAGAAGGACGACATTCGCCCTTCTCCTATGTTGCAATTATACATAAATCGTTGTTATTTTCACCTTTTTTGTTTTTCCAGACGAGTTAGGGCGCTATGGTAAAATAAAGGGGCAGTCATCGGGAACAGGAGGATGAAACGATGCAATGGACAAAATCGGAACAATTGTATGAAGAAGCGCTCCAGCACATCGTCGGCGGGGTAAACAGCCCGTCCCGCTCGTATAAAGCGGTCGGCGGCGGCGCCCCCGTCGTGATGGAGCGGGCGCAAGGAGCGTATTTTTGGGATGTGGACGGAAACAAGTACATTGACTATTTGGCCGCCTACGGGCCGATTATTGCCGGCCATGCCCACCCGCACATCGCTGCGGCCATCCGCCGCGCCGCCGAAACCGGCGTGCTGTATGGCACGCCGACGCCGCACGAAATTACGTTTGCGAAAATGTTAAAAGAAGCGATTCCATCGCTCGAAAAAGTCCGGTTTGTCAACTCGGGGACGGAGGCGGTGATGACGACGATCCGCGTCGCCCGCGCCTATACCGGCCGCAGCAAAATCATCAAATTTGCCGGCTGCTACCACGGCCACTCCGACCTCGTGCTCGTCGCCGCCGGCTCGGGGCCGTCGACATTAGGGACGCCGGACTCGGCCGGGGTGCCGCAAAGCATCGCCCAAGAAGTGATTACCGTGCCGTACAATGATGTCGATTCATTCCGTGAAGCGATGAATGTTTGGGGCGAACAAGTCGCCGCCGTATTGGTTGAGCCGATCGTCGGCAATTTCGGCATCGTCTTGCCGAAACCCGGATTTTTAGAAGCGGTGAACGACATCGCTCATCAAGCCGGGGCGCTCGTCATTTACGACGAAGTGATCACCGCTTTTCGTTTCCTGTACGGCGGGGCGCAAAACTTGCTCGGTGTGGCGCCTGACTTGACGGCGATGGGAAAAATTATTGGCGGCGGCCTGCCGATCGGGGCGTACGGCGGACGCCAGGACATTATGGAACAAGTCGCTCCGCTCGGACCGGCGTACCAAGCCGGGACGATGGCCGGCAATCCAGCGTCGATGCTTGCCGGCATCGCCTGCCTGGAAGTGCTGAAGCAAGACGGTGTATACGAACATCTCGACCGACTCGGCGCCATGCTTGAGGAGGGGATCATCACCCACGCCCGCCAATGCGGCCTACCGGTGACCGTCAACCGGTTAAAAGGCGCGCTTACCGTGTTCTTCACGGACGAAAAAGTGGAGAACTACGAACAGGCCCAGCGCAGCGACGGCGAGATGTTCGCCAAGTTTTTCAAACTGATGCTCAAACAAGGCATCAACCTCGCACCATCGAAATATGAGGCATGGTTTATCACCCTCGCCCATACGGAAGACGACATCGCCTATACGATCGAGGCGGTCGGCAAGGCGTTCCGGCAGCTATAAGCGTCGGATCCTTTCTTTGCAATCACCGAACAGTGTCCGCATGAAGCGGGCACTGTTTGATTTCTGCTTGGCGATTGTTGACAATTTTGTGAACAAGGCCTCTACACGGTAAGGGACGATTGATTTCCCGCGGCCCGCATGGTATGATAAACAACAAATTCTGAAAATTAAGACTGTCATTTTTCATCCAGTAAGCCATTGGGGGAGGTGACCGGCGCTGACGGAGGAACGCCCTCTCGACCGCGCCTAATATACATGGAGCAACACGCATATCGTTCGCCAAACGGAGTGGAACAACGCGGTGCCTTGTTGTTGGCGGCAGTGGAAAAACGGAACATCCCAACCAACGAGCATGTTCAAGCTGTCCTTCAGACACTTGTTCAATGGAATCATCCGGCCAAAGAAAGCGCCGTCAT
This sequence comes from Geobacillus sp. BK01, assembly GCF_052220245.1. Classification (NCBI taxonomy): domain Bacteria; kingdom Bacillati; phylum Bacillota; class Bacilli; order Caryophanales; family Anoxybacillaceae; genus Geobacillus; species Geobacillus sp. BK01. Next base: position 24,703 of record NZ_JBQPTH010000025.1, on the reverse strand, counting down.
CCAGCTGGACATCCCGCGCAAACTATGGATGGAGAAACTCGCCAATGCCGGACAAAACCCAGAAATTGCGACAAACGATCATTTCACTGTCGGCCATGTGCACATTTCCCGCTCGGCTGATGTTAAGCCGGTTCAGGTGCATCTTCGCCAACTTTGCAAACAGTTTGGCTTCGTCCTTCTTTTCGAATCCATCCGGCCATCCGCCGATCAAAACACTTTGTTTTGGCAAATCGCCATGTTGCCGTGTGATGTGTTTTCCTTACCGGATCGTTTGTTTCGGCTGACGGCTGCAATGGAACGCGATCCGCACGTTCGCATCGCCTCGCTCAGCCACGTCCATGTCGTCTATCAAGCTACCACACCGGCCGAACTGCTGCGCGAACCGGATGTATCCCATCCATTTCTCGCCTCAGCTTCCGTGTTCGCCTATGTCGGGCAAGCCGATGCCCCCCTTCGCTATAAGCGTCTCGGTTCAGCCGGCATGCTTGTTCATAGCGCTGAAACACCCGCCTCAGCAGTCGAAACGCTCATTTATAACCACGGCTACAGCCTGATCGAGGCAGCCGGATTCGCTTTTGCGCCGGATGTGTCCAAGCAAGACGGCTTGGCGTCTCTGAAACAAACACAAGTGCTATTTGCGGCCAGCTCAGAACAGGAAGCCATATGGATTGCGGGCACAGACGGGACGCTTTGGAAAACGGACACTCCTTCCCGTTTGTTCATCGCCTCCGAGCCGTATGACAATACTGCCAAACCGTTGGCTCCGGGGCAGCCGCTAGCGCTCATCCGCTCTGCTGCCGGGCAAATGCGGTGGCTTGACAGCGCCCGTTTCCGTCAAGAAGTGAGTGCCCGTCTCTCCAATCGGCGCACCGCCGATACCCCGATCGCCTTTTGACCTTTTCAATGCTCTGCCGTTTTCGGCAGGGCGTTATATTTTTTCCCTTGCGCTCATATCTAAAAGTGTGTATAGTACTGAATGGTCTACGAAAACGAAAAAGGAGAGGTTTCCATAGATGAAGCTCGGTGCCCGCATTTTTAAAACGGGGATCGCAGTGGCACTTGCCTTATTTTTAGCAGCGCTCTTTCATTTTCCATCTCCGGTGTTCGCCGGCATTTCCGCGGTGTTCGCCATGCAGCCGACCATTTATCGTTCGTATTTATCGTTAATCGAACAAGTGCAAGCGAACGTAATCGGCGCCTTGTTCGCGATCGTCGCCGTTCTTATCCTCGGTCGCGATCCACTGATCGTCGGCTTGACACTCATGATTGTGATCGCTCTTTGCCTAAAAATGCGCCTTGAATCGTCGACAATTTCGGTGGCGCTTGTGACCGTCATCGCGATTATGGAATATACAGAACGCCAGTTTATCGAGTTTGCCGCCATCCGTTTTTTAACCATTATGCTCGGCATTTTCGCCGCCTTTCTTGTCAACTTGATTTTTTTGCCGCCCAAGTATGAAAAGAAATTGTACGAAAAAATTCGCGATGAGACAGAAGCAATTTTGAAATGGATCCGCCTTTATCAACAGCAGGCGGCCGATCATCATCACTTAAAGGACGAGATCGAAACGTTGCACGAGGAAATGACGAAACTGGAGCACTTGTATTTGATGTATAAAGAAGAACGCACCTATTTTCGGCGCCAACGCTTCCAAAAGTCGCGCAAGCTTGTGCTGTATCGGCAAATGATCGCCTCAGCCGACCGGGCGCTGTCCGTATTAAAATGGCTCCATCGCCTTGAGAATGAGTTGGGCCGCCTGCCTGACCCGTTTCACCACGCCATCTGCCTGCATCTTGGCAGCTTGGTTGGGTACCATGAGCAGATGTTGCTGAAGTTTGTCCATCAAGCGAAGCCGCTTCCCCATCACGTATGGGTGGAAGGCATCGATCGTGAACGGGAGCGGCTCACCTCTATGTTTTACGCCGACGGGCAGCCGCCTTCCGATTACCGCCTATTTTCGTTAATCGGCGCAATCATTGATTATGGAGACCGGCTTGAGCATTTAGACAAGTTAATTGATAGTTTTCACCATTACCATTACGATGACGAATTGGCCAAACGGCTCGAAAAGTCGGCAGGCGGCCGCTCCTAGCAGGCCGCCTGTCTCAGTTTTTCATCCGCGGGTCAAGCGCGTCGCGCAGCCCGTCGCCCATTAAGTTAAACCCGAGCACCGTCAACATAATGGCCAACCCCGGGAAAATCATCGTCCATGGTGCCTGGGTCAAGAAGTCTTTGGCATCAGACAACATTTTTCCCCACTCCGGGTTCGGCGGTTGGGCCCCGAGCCCTAAAAAGCCAAGCGCCGCCGCCTCGATAATGGCCGTCGCGATCGCCAATGTCCCTTGCACGATAATGGGGGTGAAGCTATTGGGCAAAATATGATGAAACAAAATGCGCCAATCGCTCATGCCGATCGCTCTGGCCGCCATAATATACTCCTCCTGTTTAATGCTTAACACCCGCGACCGGATTAACCGCCCGAAGTTTGGCACGTTAATAACCGCGATGGCGATGAGGGCATTTTGCAAAGAGGGACCGAGCACGGCGACGATGCCGATCGCCAATAAGATGCTCGGAAACGCCAGCATAATATCAAACAGGCGTGAAATGATTCCATCGATCCAACGCCCATAGTAGCCGGCGACAATGCCAAGCAATGAACCGGCAACGATCGATCCGAGCACGGAAACAAATCCGACCCATAGCGAAATGCGGGCCCCGTAAATGACGCGGGAGAAAATGTCGCGGCCGAAATCATCGGTCCCAAACCAATGCTCGCTAGAAGGCGGCTGCAGCCGCTCGGCCAATTGTTGTTCTTTGTAATCGTACGGCGCCAACCATGGTGCTAAAATGGCGATAACAATAAAAAACAGGACGATCCCTGCCCCGACAAGGGCCATCTTATTTTTCCGAAACCGCTGCCACGCTTCTCCCCATAGCGAAACGGTCTTTTCTTCTTCGACCGCTGCCGGTGACGTTGCCGGTGTGCGCGCCAATTCCGCCATATGCTCCCCCTCCCCTAATTGTACTTAATGCGCGGATCAATCGCCGCATAAAGCAAGTCGACAATTAAGTTGATGAAAATAAAAATGGCGGCGATAATCAAAATACCTGATTGGATGACCGGATAATCACGGTACCCGATCGCATCGTAAATATAGCGGCCGATGCCGGGCCAGCTGAAGATCGTTTCAGTCAAAATCGCTCCGCCAAGCAATAGCCCTGTCTGCAGGCCGATCACCGTCAATACCGGGATAACGGCGTTTTTTAACGAATGCTTGTACACAACCCAAAACATGCTTAATCCCTTCGCTCTAGCCGTGCGAATGTAATCCGATTTCATCACCTCGAGCATGCTTGAACGCGTCATGCGGGCAATAATGGCCATCGGGATGGTCGCTAAGGCAACGCTTGGCAAGATGAGGTGCTGCACGACTTGCCAAAACTGTTCCGTATCCCCTGCCAGCAACGCATCAAGCAAATAGAAATGAGTGATGGGCTCGATCGGATTGCGCACGTTCTCCCGGCCCGACGTCGGCAACCAGTCCAATTGGATGGAAAACAGCCATTGTTCCATCAGCCCGAGCCAAAAAATCGGCATCGAAACCCCAAGAAGAGCCAGCACCATCGCACTATAATCGAACCACGAGTTTTGAAACCAGGCACTAATAATGCCGGCGTTCACTCCGATGAACACCGCAATAAGCATCGCTGCAAACGACAGCTCGATCGTGGCTGCCAAGTATGGCCAAATTTCCTCCGCGATGGGGGCGCCGGTGCGAATGGACTCGCCTAAATCACCGCGCAACAGTCCGCCAACATAGTTGGCATATTGCACATACCATGGCTCGTCCAATCCGAGCTTATGCGTCAAGGCAGCCACTGCTTCTTTCGTCGCCTTTTGCCCCAAAATCACTTGCGCCGGATTGCCGGGGATTGCGCGGATCATGAAAAACACGATAAGCGACATGCCGAATAACACCGGAATGATCATCAGCACCCTTCGGACGGCATACGATAACATCCAAATCTCCCTCCCTTGAACATGCGGAAACAAAGAGGGGGAGGATGAGTTCCTTCCCCTCTCTTGGTCGATTATTGAAATTCGACCTTCGTAAACTTGTCTGAGCCGGTCGGGTGAGGATGAAATCCTTGAATATTTGCCTTGCCGGCCAACAGCGGAGTCGAATGGACAAGCGGAATCCATGGCGCCTCTTCTTTAATGATCTCTTGCGCTTTTTGATACAGTTCGTTCCGTTTGTTTTCATCACTCACTGTTTGCGCTTCGACTAAAATGGTATGCAGTTCATCATTCGCGAAATACGTGTAGTTGTTGCTGCCGATGCTGTCTTTGTCAAGGAGCGCGTACAAGAAGTTATCCGCGTCGCCGTTGTCGCCCGTCCAGCCAAGCAAGAAAGTGTCCGCCTCTCCTTTAGCGAGCTTGTCTAAATAGGTCGCCCATTCATATGTTACGATTTTCGCTTTCACGCCGATTTTGGCGAAATTCGCTTGAATGGCTTCAGCGATTTTTTGTCCGTCCGGCATGTACGGGCGCGGCACTGGCATTGCCCAAAGCTCGATTTCAAATCCATTCGGGTACCCGGCTTCCGCCAACAGCTGTTTCGCCTTTTCCAAGTCAAATGGATAGTCTTGAATGGCGTCGTTATAACCCGGGATGCTCGGCGGCATCGGATTTTTCGCCGGTTCGGCCTGGCCGGCGTAGAACGCATCAATGATCGCTTTTTTATCAACGGCATAGTTCAATGCCTGACGCACCAGTTTGTTTTTCAGTGGCCCTCTCGTCGCCGTTAACCCGACGTAAGCGACGTTCATCGACGGGCGTTTAAAAATTTGCAGCTCTTGATTCCCTTCCACTTGTTTTAAGTCGGTTGGATTCAAATCTTCCATGATGTCAATTTCGCCTTTTAACAGCGCATTGAGACGCGCTGAGTTATCCGGAATCGATACGAAAATGAGCTGATTCAGCTTCGGATAACCTGTTTCCCAATAATCTTTATTTTTCTCGAGCACGATCCGTTCGTTCCGCTTCCATTCTTTAAAGACGAACGGTCCGGTGCCAACTGGATGTTCCCCAAATTTGTCGCCGTATTTTTCAACCGCCGCCGGGCTGGCAATGGCAAACGGCGTCATGGCGATGTTTTTCAAGAATGGCGCTTGCGGACGCTTCAGCACAAACTGCACCGTGTATTCATCGACCGCCTTAACCTCTTTGATCACATGGCTTTCGTCATTTTTATAGCCGCCAAACATCGATCCATAATACGGGAACGTGTCAGCGTTGCCATTGGCCCAACGTTCAAAATTAAAGACGACTGCCTCCGCATTAAAATCAGTGCCATCGTGGAATTTCACCCCTTGGCGCAGCTTGAACGTATACGTCAGCCCGTCTTCGGAAATCGTCCATTCTGTCGCCAATGCCGGTTTGACAGACGTATCGTTGTCATTGTAGTCAAGCAGCGTATCAAAAATGTTTTTCGTCACCTTCAGCGATTCGCCATCGGTCACGGTCGCCGGGTCAAGCGACACGGAGTCGCCGCCACGCCCATAAACAAGCGTGTCTTGGACCGGCGCCTTTTCGCCGCCTCCCGCCGTTTCTTTCGACTTGCCGCAGCCGGCCAATACAAGCAGAAACGCCAGCAACAGCCCCATCCACTTGAACCATGATTTTCTCCTCATCACATCTCCCCCTTATGTTTGACTGATCTATCACTACGTTGCTCATCCGCCGGTTCGTATAAATGGCAGGCAACGTAATGTCCGTCGGCTACTTCTCTCAATTCCGGACGACGCTCACGGCAAATGTCCATGCAAAATGCACAACGGGTATGGAACGCGCATCCTTGCGGCGGATTGACCGGACTCGGCAAATCGCCGGAAAGCAGCTGTCGTTCTGTTTCATGATCAGGATTCGGAATTGGTACAGCAGACAAAAGCGCCTTTGTATACGGATGCTGCGGTGATTCATACAACGATTCGCTGTCCGCCAGTTCGACCATTCGTCCCAAATACATGACGCCGACCCGGTCGCTAATATGGCGGATCACTCCTAAGTCATGGGCAATGAAAATGTATGTAAGGCCAAACTGCTTTTGCAAATCTTCAAGCAGATTGAGCACTTGTGCTTGAATGGAAACATCAAGCGCCGAAACCGGCTCGTCGGCAATGATCAGCTTCGGATTGGTCATGAGCGCCCGCGCGATGCCGATGCGTTGGCGCTGGCCGCCGCTGAACTGGTGCGGGTAGCGTTTTGCATGATACGAACCGAGTCCGACCACCTCAAGCATTTCCCGCACCCGCTGCTTCCGCTCTTCTTTCGATCCAATGCCGTGAACGATGAGCGGCTCTTCCAAAATTTTTTCAACCGTATGACGCGGATTGAGCGAAGCGAACGGATCTTGAAAAATCATTTGCATATCGCGCCGCAGCCGGCGCAACTCCGCTTTCGCTAAAGCGGTTACATTTTTTCCTTCAAATATGATCGAACCGTCCGTCGGCTCAATGAGCCGCAGCAACATTCGACCCGTCGTTGACTTGCCGCAGCCTGATTCGCCGACGATGCCGAGCGTCTCACCGCGGTACACGGTGAACGTCACATCATCGACCGCCTTGACCGTCCCAACTCGCCTTCCAAAAATCCCCCCGGTAATCGGAAAATATTTTTTAAGCCCTTTCGCTTCGAGCAACGGTTCGCTCATCGGCTGCCCCTCCCCTCTCTAACGCCAAAAAGCAGCGGGCACGGTGTCCTTGTTCACTCGTTTCGTAAAGCTCCTGATCTTCTTGGCGGCAGCGGTCAACCGCATATTCACACCGCTCGGCGAACCGACAGCCGCGGCGGACAGTTCCCGGCCTTGGCACTTGACCAGGGATCGAATAGAGGCGCTCCTTTTTGCCGCGAATATCCGGGATCGAGCGGATCAAACCGGCGGTGTAAGGGTGCTGAGGCCGCCGAAAAATCGCCTGGACGGTCCCTTCCTCCACGATTTGGCCCGCATACATGACGATGATGCGGTCGCATAGTTCAGCGACAACCCCCAAGTCGTGGGTAATCATCATCACCGCTGTGCCGAACGTCTGATTCAATTCTTTCATCAGCGCCAAAATTTGCGCTTGAATCGTCACATCGAGCGCCGTCGTCGGTTCGTCCGCAATCAAGAGGGACGGTCGGCACGCCATCGCCATAGCAATCATGACGCGTTGGCGCATCCCCCCTGACAGCTGGTGCGGGTATTCGTCCAACATCTGTTCCGCGCGCGGCAGGCCGACGAGTTTGAGCATCTCAGCCGCCCGCGCTTTCGCTTCTTTTTTTCCGATGTTCGTATGAAGACGGATCGCCTCAACGAGTTGGTTCCCAATTGTAAATAGCGGGTTGAGCGAAGTCATCGGCTCTTGAAAAATCATGGCGATTTCATTGCCGCGAATTTGCTTCATCCGCCGCTCGGAAGCTTCAACTAAATTCTCGCCTTTAAACCAAATGGAGCCGCTCATCACTTTGCCGATTCCTTTTGGCAGCAGCCCCATAATCGATAGTGATGTGACGCTTTTGCCGCACCCCGATTCACCGACGATGCCGAGCACCTCTCCTTCGCGGATGAAAAAATCGACACCGTCCACGGCCGGGATTTCCCCCTCGTCCGTGAAAAACGATGTTCGCAGCCCCTGCACTTCCAATAAAGGCGCTTGTGCCATCTCTTCGCCCCCTTGCCAATCAACGCAGTGAAATCTTTTCCCTCTGTGAAAAATTATGCCATGCCTTTCTTCACAAGACAATATAATATTATAAAAAATTAAAATTATTAAAAAAGACTAAAAAGAAAAAAAACGGGTTTATCCAAGATAAAGCCGCTTTTTTATCTTTTTTTCAATAACATTAATATTTTTGCCTACTACTGCAACTGCTGGATCGTAAACAAATGATAATAGCTTCCTCTCTTTTCCATCAACTCCTCATGCGTGCCGCTTTCGACAATTTGCCCATTCTCGATGAACAAAATACGGTCGGCATGAGTAATCGTTGACAGGCGGTGAGCGACGACAAATGTCGTCCGATGTTTCGCCAGCCGCTCGAGCGCCTCTTGAATGTAGTACTCGTTTTCCAAATCAAGCGCCGAAGTCGCCTCGTCAAAAATCAAGATCGGCGGGTTTTTCAAGAAAACGCGGGCGATGGCGATCCGCTGCCTTTGCCCACCGGAAAGCTTGACGCCGCGCTCGCCGACTTTCGTATCATAGCCATCGGGCAAACTCATAATAAATTCATGGGCGTTCGCCGCTTTGGCCGCGGCGACCACCTCCTCATCGGTCGCATCCGGCTTTCCAAGCAAAATATTCTCTTTCACCGAGTCGCTGAACAAAAAACTGTCTTGAAATACAATGCCGATATGATCGCGCAAGCTGCGGACGCGAAACGAGCGGATATCGGCGCCGTCAAGCAAAATGCGGCCGCCGGTCACATCGTAAAAGCGCGGGATTAAACTCACCAACGTCGATTTGCCACCGCCGCTTGGGCCGACTAACGCCACCGTTTCTCCCTCCTTAACGGAAAACGACACATCGCGAAGCACCGGAGGATCTTCCTGCCGATAAGAAAACGTAACGCCGTCAAACACAATCTCTCCGCGCACATCACGGCATTCAACCGCCCTAGGCATATCGGCAATGTCGTACCGCTCATCCAAAAACTCAAACAAACGGTCCATCGAGGCAAACGACTGCGTCAACGTCGTCGAGGCGTTAACGAGACGGCGCAGCGGCGTATACAGCCGGTCGATATAGCCGACAAAGGCAACCATTGTACCGATGGTCATTTGCCCCGTAATTACTTCATAACCCGCATAAGTGATGACAACGATTGGTGCGATATCGGTAATCGTGTTGACCGCGGCGAACGATTTGGCGTTCCAGCTCGTATGGCTGAGCGCCTTCGCTAAAAAATGGCCGTTTTGTTTCGAGAAACGGCGTTGCTCCTCAGCTTCAATCGCAAAACTCTTCACAACCGGCATTCCTTGCACTCGCTCATGCAAATACGCTTGCAGCTCAGCAAGCGCCTGCGAGCGCTGGCGGGTGCGTTGGCGCAGGCGACCAAAAAAATATTTGACCCCAAACGCGTAAAGCGGCAGCGTGCTTATGGAAACGAGCGTCATCTTGACATCCATGTTCACCATAATCGCCAAAGCGATCAAGATCGTGGCCATATCGAGCCATAAATTCATCAGTCCGGTAACAATAAACTCCTTTGTTTGCTCGACGTCGTGAATGACGCGCGAAATCACTTCCCCCGTCCGGTGGTTGGCGTAATACGACAAACTCAGCTTTTGCATATGGCGAAATAATTGCTGGCGAATGTCATACAGCACTTTGCTTGCCGTCCATTGGGCAAAATATTGCCGATAATACTCGACAAACGGGCGGATGATCAGAAAGATGACAAGCATCCCCGCCAACGCCTGCCAAAGGCGGGTTGTCTTCTCTTCAAGCGATAGCATGCGGTTGGCAATAACATCGTCAACGACAAACTTCAACAGCAGCGGAATGAGCAACGGAATGGCGAACTTCACAATGCCGATTACCATCGTTGCGGCAATATGCCAACGGTATGGACGGACAAACTGCCAATATCGGCGGATGCTGCCCATGGCGATTTCCCCCTTGAAAAAGCAGAAAAAACCTGTCAGCGGTGCCGAACAGGCTTTTTTCGTGCCGCTATTTATTTTTGGTAAGCTTGAAACATCGGGTACCATTTGTCGATAAACTCGGGCGCAAACGGCCCTTTTCGTTCTTGAATCCAGCCAACGAGCTTATGGACATTGTTTTTTAAAATGCGGTCGATCACATCCGGATAGTGCATCTCGCGGCGGTGCCGTTCGTACTCATCCTCATCGAGCAACATGTACGTCATATCCGGAAACACTTTAATGTCCAAATCATAATCGATGTATTTGAGCGCTTCCTCATCCCAAACGAACGGCGAACTTAAATTACAGTAATAATACACTCCGTCCTCGCGGATCATGGCAATAATGTTAAACCAGTGCTTGGCATGAAAAAAACAAATCGCCGGCTCGCGCGTCACCCACGTCCGGCCGTCTGCTTCCATGACAAGCGTCTTATCGTTGCCGCCGATCACATACGATGGCGTCCCTTTTAACACGACCGTTTCCTGCCAAATGCGGTGAATTGTCCCATTATGTTTGTAGCTATGGATTTGAATGATTTTCCCTTCCCGAGGGTATGCTGGCATCATTCTTCCCTACTTTCCGCTGGGAGCTTCTTCCCCTATTATACCTTGTTCCTTTCATAAATGAAAAGAAAAGTGGACCGCCCCGTCGAAGCGGCCGGGTGGGGCAGCGCGCATTCCATGCGGACGCCGCTTCAAGCACCAGACGACATCCGCCCAAGAAATGCACGGCGAATGTCTTCCACTTGCCGTTTCATTTGCCGTACTTCCTCGCGAAGAGCAGAGGTCGGCGCTTCGCGTTCGAGTTCATCCAACTGGCGGACAATCTCCCGGCAGCGCTCCATTTCATGCCACAAAAACAGCGCTTCTTCCCAATCTTCCATCCAAACTTGTTCCATGCTCATCCTATTCTCCCTTCCCCTTTGTCCTGTCATCTGCTTTATCATTTCGCGGCCAAACTTTTCAAATCCTTTCACTAATCATGTAGAGGGATGGAAGATTTTGTCGACAAAAAAGCAGAGGCGTGCTGCCCCTGCTTTTTGCCTTCCCTATCCGGCCTGTTGCCTGCGCTCTCTTGGCAGCATGCGCTGCTATTGGCGATCGGCGGCGCCGGCCATCCGTCAAGACTGGTTATTGGTTGACGTTTTGCGCCTTGCGGGCTTCCGCTTGCGCGTTTTGTTGTCTTACGTGCTGCACATTCGTCTCAGCCGCAAACTCGGTGCCGAACTGACCAGCTTGAGTAGCTTGAGCCGCTTGAGCCGATTGTGCATTTTGTTGTCTTACTTCTTGAATGTTCGTGCCAGCGAATGTTTTGTTCGGTTGTTTGGCCATTGTTCTCACCTCCACATGCCTTACTATGCCCGGGAGGCAGCCGTTCTATCCGCCGGCATTATAAAAGTAAAGATCTTCCGCCATCAACAATGATCGTCTGTCCCCGAATCATCTCGGCTGCATCTGATAATAAAAACAACACCGCATTGACAAGATCATCCGGCTTGACCGGGCGCCCGGCCGGGGTATTGGCCGCCGCATCGGCGAGCAGCTCGTCGCGGTTCGGAAAATGGTTCAACGCCTCCGTATCGACCGCCCCACCGGAAACGGCGTTGACGGCGATATTTTTCGGTGCCAGCTCGACAGCCAGGTACCGCGTGAGAGCTTCAAGCGCCGCCTTCGAAACACCGACAGCCGTGTAGTTTTCCAAGTAGCGGATCGACCCGAGCGAGCTGATGCTGACGATTTTTCCGCCGCCGACTCGCTCCATTCGTTTCGCCGCCTCTTGAGCGCAAAAGAGAAGCGCTTTGCTGTTGATGTTCATCGTCCAGTTCCAATGCGTCTCCTCAAGTTCCAACGCCGGGCGCAGCACGCCGGAGGCGGCGTTGTTCACGAGCACATCGACCCGCCCGAACGTTTCATCAATTTGGGCAAACATCGCCCGGATTTTCTCAACGTCCCCTACATTGGCTTTTACAATGAGCGCTTTTCTCCCAAGCGCCTCAATGGCGCGCGCCGTTTCTTCAGCCGCAGTTTTGCTGCGGGCATAATTGACGACAATATCGTATCCTTCTTGCGCCAGCCGCAGCGCAATGGCTTTGCCGATGCCGCGGCTGCTTCCTGTTACGACCGCTACTTTTCCACTCATGTTTTTCCGCCCCTTTACGTATAATATAGCCGAATTCCATCGCGAAGGAGGCGCAGCCTATGTACGTTGGCCGCGATATGACGGAGCTGTCCATGATCCCGAAAACGGAATGGACGGACGATGAGCTCGCTCACTTTCACCATTCATTCCAGCAAATCGCTCCGTATTTAAACGTCGAAGGGCAAACGATTTACCGTGAAATTATCGAGGAAATCGAAGCGCGCGGCGGCCTCGGGCGCCGCGAAGCGACGTATACAAACGGCACGATGGCGGTGCCTGATTAAGGCAGGCGGCGCGCGTCGCCTGCCTGTTCTTTATATTCGCGCCAAACGCGCTGATGCGACACGGGAAATGCGTATGCCTCCAACTCCCTTTCTGACACCAACCGATACGGCTTCTCCACCCGCCCGCCGTCAAGCAAATGTCCATAAAATACGGTCAGCTTCCAAACTAAATGGGAAAAAGCATGATCAAATGAAGCGATGGGCTCTTCAAGCTTGATCTTGAAACCTTGCTCATTCAAAAACATCTTCTCCAATGTCTCTTTATCGCCTTCACCGTTCATTTCACAGCTCGGAAATTCCCATAAGTTCGCGAGCAGACCGGTATGATCGCGCTTGCGGATAAGAATGCGTCCTCCTTCGTCAATCAGCACCATGACCGCGAGCGGCACTTGTTTAACCGCTGTTTTTTTCGTTTTCACCGGCAGTTCCTCCGGCACCCCTTCAGCAAACGCCCGGCAATGGGATTGCACCGGGCAAAGAAGGCACGATGGGCGGCGCGGCGTACAAACAAGGGCGCCAAGCTCAATCAATGCTTCGTTGAACGCCCCGGGATTTTCGTACGCCATGATTTCGCGGACGATTTGTTCAAACCGTTTTCGCGTCGATGGCTTCGCAATATCGTCTGTCACGAAAAACAACCGCGACAACACGCGCATGACATTGCCGTCCACCGCCGGCTCCGGCACGCCGTAGGCGAGACTCAACACCGCCCCGACTGTGTACGGCCCGACTCCCTTTAGCCTCGAAAACTGCTCCGGAGTATCCGGCACCTTCCCGCCATACCGCTCCTTCACTTCCTTGACCGCCGCGTGCAAATTGCGGACGCGCGAGTAGTAGCCAAGCCCTTCCCACGCCTTCAGCACTTCGTCTTCTTCAGCCTCGGCGAGCGCCTCAAGCGTCGGGAACTGTTCCATAAACTTTTCAAAATACGGGATAACCGTCTCGACGCGCGTCTGCTGCAGCATCACTTCCGACACCCATACTTTGTATGGATCGCGGTCTTGGCGCCACGGCAAGTCGCGGCGCTCACGGGCGAACCACTCAAGCAAATCGCGCTGAAACTCACGCGCCGAAAATCGTTTAGTCCACGTTGTGATTTTCACTGTCTTTCCTCCATGATGCCTATTGTCCACCCCATTATACCAAAAACCCCCGGCATGCCGCATGCCGGGGAAAATACAGAAGGAAATCGTTCTTAACTTTCTTTAGCGGCAGAAACATAGACAATTTGCTCATGTTGGGCGCGCAATCGGCGAATATCAGTGCGCACGAGCAATGAAACGATGAAAGCGATAACAAACAAACCGCCAAAAAAGGCCAAACTACCTTCATAAGAGCCGGTCGTGTCCTTAATATACGCGGCAAACATCGGCCCCACAAGCCCGGCCGCTGCCCAAGCAGTCAAAATATAACCATGAATCGCACCCAGTTGTTTGGTGCCAAACAAATCGCCGATATACGCCGGAATACAGGAAAAGCCGCCTCCATAGCACGTATAGACAATTGTCAACATAATGACAAACAACCATTTGATCGATACATTCGGCAACAGGAAGAAAATGACGATTTGTAAGACGAAAAATGTGGTATATGTGTTCGGACGCCCAATATAATCAGAGGCCGACGCCCAACCGATGCGTCCTAATCCATTAAATACGCCAATAGCCCCCACTAATGCCGCAGCGGCCGTTTGGCTGATGCCGATACTTTCCACCGCCAGCGGTTTGGCAACTGCTAAAATGGCGATCCCGCATGTAACGTTAATAAACAGCATAATCCATAAATACCAAAATCGTCTTGTTTTTACAGCTTCGTTGGCAGTCAGTTGCGCTAAATCGAGCAAAGGCTTAGCCTTTCCTTCTTTCACTTTTTCCTTAAATCCTTCCGGGAGCCACCCCTCTGGCGGCTTTTCCAAATAAAGAGAAGACGCAGTCATAATGAGAAAGTATGTAACGCCTAAAATGAAAAACGTATTTTGCACGCCCACGGAAGTAATAAGGCTGTTCATGACTGGACTCGCGATCGCTGCTGCAAAACCAAATCCCATAATGGCAAGCCCGGTAGCCAAGCCCCGGCGATCCGGAAACCATTTCACAAGCGTCGATACTGGCGCAATGTATCCGACACCGAGGCCGATTCCTCCCAACACGCCGTAAAACAAATACAAGAGATATTTCGAGCCAAGCGCAACAGCCAAGCCGGAACCCGTCACTCCAAGGCCAAAGAAGATGGCAGCCAACAGCCCAGATTTCCGCGGCCCATGTTTTTCAACAAAATGACCGAGGAACGCAGCCGACAATCCTAAAAATAAAATCGCAATGCTGAACGTGAGCGCTACTTCCTGATCGGACCATCCAAACAACTGTTTTAATGGATTGGTAAAATTGCTCCATGCATACACAGATCCTATCGAGATATGGATGCCAACAGCAGAAAGCGCAATAAGCCAACGATTTTTCATGGCTTCTCCTCCCCCTTCATTCCACTACGATTCGATGTTCATGCGTATATACATTAAACTCCCGTCCGCGCAAAAAGCCGACAACGGTAATTCCAAGTTCGTCCGCCAAATCAAGCGCCAATGTCGTCGGTGCCGATTTCGACAACAGAATGCTTACGCCCATTTTTGCCACTTTCAAGAGCACTTCCGACGAAACGCGTCCGCTGAATACAATAAGCTTATCTTTCATCACCACCCGCTGGCGCAGGCAGTAACCGTACAATTTATCGAGCGCATTGTGGCGACCGATGTCAGAGCGGATGGCGACAATCCCATTAGGCGTGGCCAGTGCCGCATTATGAAGGCCGCCGGTTGCCGCAAAATCAAGCGACTGCTCGTGCAGCGCTTTCATTAAGCGCAGACAGTCATCCGCCTTGGCGGTAATGCCGCCAACAATCGTCTTAGCGGTTTTCGCGTCATTGTAAAAATAAAATTGCCGGCTTTTTCCACAGCATGAGCCGATGAATCGTTTCGCGTAAAACTGTTTCGCCGGCAGTCCGCCCGAGCTGAGTTCCACATACGCGAAACCCCGGTCTTCGTCGATCGTCATTCCTTTCATGTCATCGTTTACACGAATCACCCCTTCAGACGCCAAAAAACCGGTGACAAGTTCGTCGACATACTCCGGTGTGCAGACGATCGTCGCAAACTCCTCACCATTGACTACCACCGTCAGCGGAAACTCAAGCGCGATCTGATCTTCCTCGCCGGCCAGCTGCCCATTGCGGTATTTGACAATAGTCCTTCTTTTTGCCGCAACCCCTTCCAACCAATTCCCCTCCTCCCTAGTCCAAAATAAAACCGCCGCCTTTCGATCCAGAAGGCGAATCATCCTTCTGCCTGCGAAAAGCGGCGGTAGTTTGCGCCCAGCATTTCTGCAGCGAAACCAACGCACATCCGTTTCCGAAACCTGCCTGCCAAGCGGGCAAAACCGTTTAGTCGGCAAGGCTTCTCCTCTTTTCCATATCGCGAATCTATTGATAAGCATATCATGAACAGCGGCGAAAAACAATTGTTTTTGTTCACAAAATCGTCACAATTCAATCGGCTTTTCAAACACAAATACCGAAACGGCCATATCTTCCTCGATTTTAATGTCGCTGAACAAGTGAAGCAGCTTCGAACCGACAAGCTCTTCCATGCCATCCGGCACGTGCTGGGCGTACACGTCTTGAATCATTTTTGTTCTTGCCGCATGCACCATGTCCCGTCCTTCCGGCGTGCGGGCGATAAATTTCTCCGTCGGCGTCAAATTGCCGTGCAAAATGGAAATCGCCAAGTTATCGACAAAATACGTTTTAATCCGTTCCGGACCTTTGCCAAACAACTGTTTGCGCACCTTGCGCACAATATCGTTGAAAGCGGCTTCCTTTTTTGACATCCGCACCCCATCCTTTCGTCAGCGCTTGAAAAACTTCTTGCGAATCCATTGTGTTCTCCACCCGGCCATACTATAATAAATCATAGCAAATGTATACATAGTGGAAAAATAATAAGGCCGAACGTCGCCTTGTTATTTTTCTACGATTCTAGCAGATGCTGGGTTGGTTGTTTAGTACCGCCATGCTAAAGAACTACTCCACCACGATGAAGCATTCGTCTCGTCGCGGGTGGAGTTTTTTATTTTGACAAAGGGGGAACGATCATGGAAGCGCAAATGGTGACGATCACCATCAACGGGCGTGCCTACCTCGCCAAGCCCGGGATGACCATTTTAGAAGCCGTCAATGAACACGGCCTCTCACATCCGCAAGTTTGTTACACGCCGGAGCTTGGCGCCATTCAGACGTGCGACACGTGCATCGCTGAAGTTAACGGAACACTTCTTCGCGCCTGTGCGACGCCGGTTGAGGACGGCATGACCGTCGAACTCGGCTCGCCGCGGGCAAAAGCAGCGCAAAAAGAAGCGATGGACCGCCTGTTGGAAAACCATCTCTTGTACTGTACAGTGTGCGACAACAACAACGGCAACTGCAAGCTCCACAACACCGCGGAAATGATGCAAATTGAACATCAAACGTATCCGTACCGCCCGAAAGTCGACCCGTCCGAAGTCGACATGTCGCATCCGTTTTACCGCTATGACCCGAACCAATGCATCGCCTGCGGGCAATGCGTGGAAGCGTGCCAAAACTTGCAAGTGAATGAGACGCTGTCCATTGACTGGAGCGCCGAGCGGCCGCGCGTGGTGTGGGACGGCGGGGTGCCGATCAACGAGTCGTCATGCGTCAGCTGCGGACATTGCGTCACCGTCTGCCCGTGCAACGCGTTAATGGAAAAATCGATGCTCGGCGAAGCCGGGTTTATGACAGGGCTGGACAAGGACGTGCTCAACCCAATGATCGAGTTTGTCAAAGAGGTGGAGCCGAACTACACCGCCATTTTCGCCGTTTCCGAAATTGAAGCCGCCATGCGTGAACAGCGAATCAAAAAGACGAAAACGGTTTGCACGTTCTGCGGTGTCGGCTGTTCGTTTGAAGTCTGGACGAAAGGGAGGAAGATTTTAAAAATCCAGCCGGTTTCCGAAGCGCCGGTCAACGCCATTTCGACATGCGTTAAAGGAAAATTCGGCTGGGATTTCGTCAACAGCGAAGAACGGCTGACAAAACCGCTCATCCGTAAAGGCGACGCCTTTGTCGAGTCGACATGGGACGAAGCGCTCGATCTCGTCGCCGAAAAACTGGGCGCGATCAAGCGGCAATACGGCGGCAACGCCATCGGGTTTATTTCGTCATCGAAAATTTCCAACGAAGAAAACTATTTAATGCAAAAACTGGCGCGCCAAGTGTTTGAAACGAACAACGTCGACAACTGTTCGCGCTATTGCCAATCGCCGGCAACCGACGGCTTGTTCCGCACGGTCGGCATGGGCGGCGACTCAGGCACGATTCATGACATCGCCTCGGCCGGCCTTGTCATCATCATCGGCGCGAACCCGGCGGAAGGGCACCCGGTCATCGCCACCCGCGTCAAACGGGCGCATAAGCTGTTTGGCCAAAAACTTATTGTCGCCGATTTGCGCCGCAATGAAATGGCTGAGCGGGCTGATTTGTTCATCCGTCCGAAACAAGGCACCGACCAAGTATGGCTGATGGCCGTGACGAAATACATCATCGACCAAGGTTGGCATGATGAAGCGTTCATTCGCGAACGCGTCCATTTCTTTGATGAGTTTAAACAACTTTTGGAAAAATATACACTCGACTATGCCGAACAAGTGACCGGCATCACCAAAGCCGATCTCATCCGCATCGCCGAAATGATCCATGAAGCGGACGGCACATGCGTCCTTTGGGGCATGGGCGTGACACAAAACACGGGAGGCAGCGATACGTCAGCGGCGATTTCCAACTTGTTGTTGGCCACCGGCAACTACGGCCGTCCGGGGGCGGGCGCGTTCCCGTTGCGCGGCCATAACAACGTCCAAGGGGCGTGCGACATGGGATCACTCCCTTCCTGGCTGCCGGGCTACCAACATGTGACCGACGACGCGGCGCGGGCGAAATTTGAACAGGCGTACGGCGTCCGCATCGATGCGAAACCGGGCCTTGACAACATTCAAATGCTTGAAGCGGCCGAGCGCGGCGAGCTGAAAGCGATGTACATCGTCGGCGAAGATATGGCGCTTGTCGACTGCAACGCCAACCACGTGCAAGAGACGTTGGCAAAGCTTGATTTTGTCGTCGTTCAAGACATTTTCCTGTCTAAAACGGCGCAGTTCGCTGATGTCATCTTGCCGGCGGCGCCAAACTTGGAAAAAGAGGGAACGTTCACCAACACGGAACGCCGCATTCAGCGGTTTTATCAAGCGCTCGAACCGCTCGGCGATTCAAAACCAGACTGGTGGATCATTCAAGAAATTGCCAAACGACTCGGCGCCGATTGGCATTACGCCGGTCCGAACGAAATTATGGATGAAATCGCCAGCCTCGCCCCACTGTACTCACAGGCGCACTACGACCGGCTCGAAGGCTGGAACAGCTTATGCTGGGGCAGCCATGACGGCGCTGATACGCCGCTGTTGTACAAAGAACGGTTCAATTTTCCGGACGGCAAAGCCCGCTTTGCGCTGGCTGATTGGGTCGAACCGGTGCAATATCCGGAGGAGTACGATTTGCTTGTGAACAACGGCCGGCTGCTTGAGCACTTCCATGAAGGAAACTTGACGTACAAATCAAAAGGTATTCAACATAAGTTCCCGGAAATTTTCGTTGAAGTGTCACCAGAGCTCGCCAAAGAGCGCGGCATTCACGACGGGGCGCTCGTCCGGCTCATCTCCCCGTACGGACGCGTCAAAATGCGCGTGCTTGTCACCGACCGGGTCAGAGGCAACGAACTGTTTTTGCCGATGCATTCGACGGCCAATGAGAGCGCCATTAACATTTTGACCGGGCCGCAAACCGACCATCGCACAAATACGCCAGCCTACAAACAAACACGCGTGCGCATGGAAGTGATCGAACGCTCGGGAGAAACGCCGTTGCCGCGCACGAATCCGCGCTTTAAACGGCGCCATCCGCAAAACGGCGTTGAAGTCGAACGGAAATGGCAGCGCCGCGATTACGTGCCGCTCACAGACGAGGAAAAAGGGGTGAAAGTCGGTGGCTAAACCGATTACCACGATTCAAAAGCGCCAGATGAGCGAAGAGGAAAAGCGGACGGAAGCGCTGGCAAAGCTAAAAGCCGCTGTCGGCGACAGTGAAGAGGCGGTCCGCGAACTATTGGATATTATCGAGCAGCTTCATGAAAGCGGCTTGCTTGAGGCAGCCAACGCTTTGTTAAAGTCGCGCGAAAATGTGGCCAAAATCGTAGTCGGCCAGCTCAATCAAAAACCGGTGACGACCATGATCAACCATGCATTCGCCTTGGCCGGCCTCGCCTCTTCGCTCGACCCGGAAAAAACGGCCAAATTGCTTGAGCATATCGCCGCCGGCGCCATGGAGGCGTACGAGCAGACAGCAGTCGAGACCAAAAAGGTTGGATTGTTCGATCTATTTAAAGCGCTCAATGATCCGGACACAAACCGCGCCATTCGCTTTTTTCTGTCCGCGCTTAAAGCGATCGGCCAACGGCTTGAAGCTGACAACTGACCCCTCTCGCCCAAAACCAACAGCGTCCTGTGCAAAAGCAGGGCGCTGTTTTGTTTGCCAAACACCATCCGCTGCTGCCCATATGTCGATAACGGATTTTAGTGATTCTGTCCCTCGCCGTCAGTCGCCATCATATGGTACAATGGCCATACCATTGTTTGCCTCGGCTGGGCAAGAGAGCGGTTATTGGCCCGGCCCCAGGCGGGATATACTAACAAACGACGCTGACAAAGGAGGCCCTTGACGTTGGATACAGGCACACACGTTTTAATGGGGGTGGCGCTCGGCAGCTTAGCATCGCTCGACCCCGCCATCGCCCACGATCCATTTTTATCCCACGCCGTGCTCATCGGCACGCTCGCCGGATCACAGGCACCCGATATCGATACGATTTTAAAGTTGCGCAATAACGCCAAATATATTCGCAACCATCGCGGCATCACCCACTCAATTCCTGCCGTTGTCATTTGGCCGCTGTTGATCGTCGGCATCATGGCCGCCGTCTATCCGGAAACGGACTGGCTCCGCGTTTGGCTTTGGACGTTTGTGGCTGTTGCCTTTCACGTGTTTGTCGATATTTTTAACGCCTACGGGACGCAAGCGTTGCGCCCGTTTACAAAAAAATGGATTGCCCTTGGCGTCATTCATACGTTTGATCCGGTCATTTTTGTGCTTCATTTGCTCGGCGTCGGCGCCCTGTTTCTCGGCGTCCACCCCGGTTATACGTTCCTCGCCGTTTATGCGCTCGTGGCCGCGTATTACGTGTTCCGCTTCCGCGAGCAAGCCAACATTAAACAGCTCGTGCACGCCTCTATACACGGGGTGACGGACATCATTACTGTGCCGACATGGCGACCCCGCGAATGGCATTTAGCGATTTCGACAGACAGTGAATTTTACGTCGCCCGTGTAAAGCGCGGCCGACTCGTCATCCTCGACCGCTTCCAAAAGCGGCCGCTTCCCGACCACCCGGTGATCAACGCCGCCAAGCGCGACGAAAACGTCGCTGCTTTTTTATCCTTTTCCCCGGTGTACCGTTGGGAAATGAACGAGTATGATGATTATTATGAAGTGCGTTTTACCGATTTACGCTATCGAAGCAAAGGATACTACCCGTTTGTGGCCGTCGTCCAGCTAGACCGCGACCTCAATATGGTCAGCTCATACACCGGTTGGATTTTCAGCGAAGGAAGGCTGCGGAAAAAGCTCGAGGTGGCGCCAAACTGACAGCGCAGCTTGTTTTGGTCCCAACAATTTGCACACATAAGCACCGTCTGTCGTTCCATAATAAGAATACGTGTTGGCCATCCAACACGAGCACGCCTCAAAAGGGGGAATGGGCCGTGCGGAATAAAGAGCGCAACTTCCCGAATCAAAACAACAACAAGTTCGAAGGCGAACCGCGCGCCAAAGCCGAGTATGCGTCAAAGCGGGCCGACGGCACGACCAACACCCACCCGCAAGAACGAATGCGCGCCTCGGGTGAACGAAGCGATTTCTTTTAATAATGATCAAAACCGGGGGAGCATGGCACCATCCGTCTGCTCCCCCCGACACATTCCGCAGCGAGGTGAACGGTCTCATGGGTCACCATCGGCGCAAGGCGTTTTATGACAACTTTTACTCAAATCCGTTCCAACAACCATGGGCCAACCCGAAGCATGCCCACTCACAAGTAAACGGCGAAACACAGCAAACGCTCGATCTCATCATTTTAGAGCGGCAAACACGCAAACAGTCGTAGCGAACAAACTTAGGGGGTTGTTCCCCCCTAAGTTTTTCCTTTCAGCTCGCTTTCCGTCCGGCTGTAAATTGAGCCCGCCCGTCATGATGAAGGCAAATTCGGTTTGCGAAGCAGCGAAATCGGCAGCGCTTCTTCCTCCCCGTTTCCTTTCAGCCGCCAGCCCCAGGCAAACACTCCTTTTAAATAGCGCACCTTAAAATACTCCCCCGGTGCCCCCTCGATTTCGTATATCTCACCGGGCTGAAAATCAGCTGGATTCATCATATACGCTCTTGCCATAGCCATTTTCCGCTCGTAGACAGCGTATTCGTTCACCAT
This sequence comes from Geobacillus sp. BK01, assembly GCF_052220245.1. Lineage (NCBI taxonomy): Bacteria > Bacillati > Bacillota > Bacilli > Caryophanales > Anoxybacillaceae > Geobacillus > Geobacillus sp. BK01. The sequence goes on along the minus strand of NZ_JBQPTH010000025.1, from coordinate 2,935 downwards.
GCCCATCTGCTCCGCCTTGCGCGCTTTCTCGGCCAACACGGCGATTTCCCGTTGCAACTCCTCCGCCGTCATCTCGCTATACCGTTTTTGGTCCTCTCTCATGATCACGATCCCCCTTTTTGGTTTTCATCGTTGTCTTGTCTGCGCAGCCATTCGTCGATCAAGTCGAGTGAAAACCCTTTTCGATAAAGGGCTTGGCGCATTTTTTGCTCATACAGCGGACGCGGGTGATGCGCATAACGGCGGTGCGCCTTTTCCGCCTGAACGTTCAACGCTTCCCGCTCTTCCCGTTCAGTGGCGCCCGTATCATCCGCCAATACAGCAGCAATGACGCTGTTTGGAAATCCTTTTCGAAAAAGCTGCTGTTTCACCCGTTCTTGAAACGCGCGGAATGACTCAGGCCGCTGTTGTTTTTTTACTTTCTCATAAAGCAGACGCGCAACGTCTGCCTGCTCGTCGAACGTGTATTCAGCTAAACACCGCTCAATAATACGGACGGGCACGCCAAGCCGCTCAAGTTCAGCCTGAATGAGGCGCGGTCCTTTAATGGACGTTTTCTTTTGCGTGCGCACATAGGCGGCCGCAAACGCCTCGTCATCGACATACCGCTCAGCGCGGAGCTTCTTAAGCACGTCTTCAATGACCGGATCAACGGCGCCTTTTTTTCTTAAGTGTACAACAATCTCATGCTCCGAGCGCATCCGATGGGCCAAGAAGTAAAGCGCCTGTTGGTACGCTTTTTTGACTTGGTCGGCATAGACGATATCGCGAAAAAGCGCATCGTCGATCGTCATCCCCTTTTTTAGGCGGAACTGCAGCACAACATCTTGATCGACTGCCAGCCTTAGCGGCGATTCAGAGCCGCGGTCGATGACAAGCCAAAACCGCTCGGCATTTTCGTTCGTTGCCCTCACTTCGACAATCGTTCCCATCGTTCGCCCTCCCCACCTTTATCGTATCATAAAGAAGGAACTTCCGGCATCGATGGCGAAAGGAGAAAAAAACGCTGTTCGCGCCATAAAATAATAAGGAGGGAACAACGATGCGCATCGCCATCAATGGCGGAACCGGGCTGATCGGCCAGGCGCTCGCCCGCCATTTTTCCAGTCAAGGACATGACATTTACATTTTCACCCGCTCTCCGAAATCTTCAGAAGACCGCATTCACTACCTTTCCTTCGACGATAACCGGAAGCCGGCCGCCATCGACGTGGCCGTGAATTTGGCTGGGGAGCCGCTCAACCGGAAGCGATGGACGGCAAAGCAAAAAGAGGTGATTGTTCACAGCCGCCTGCAGGCAACGGAGGCAATGGTGAACTACATTCGCTCGCTGTCCGAACGGCCGATCTTATTCATCAACGCCAGCGCCGTCGGCATTTACGGCACCTCAGACTCCACGACATTTACGGAACACACAACCGATTACGGCAGCGATTTTCTCGCCAAAACCGTTCAGGCGTGGGAAGCAGCAGCGAGCCCCATCGAACAGCTCGGCGTCCGCACCGTCTATGCCCGCTTAGGCGTTGTGTTCGCTCCAAACGGCGGCGCTTTGCCGATGATGATTATGCCGTATCGTTTGTTCGCAGGCGGCCCAATCGGCAACGGCCGGCAATGGCTATCATGGATTCATCTTGAAGACGTCGTGCGCGCGGTCGCATTCCTCATCGAGCGCGAGGAATTGTCCGGCCCGATCAATTTCACCGCTCCCCATCCTGTGCAAATGGGCGAGTTCGGCCGCACGGTCTCCCGCCTGCTTCGCCGTCCGCATTGGCTTCCGGTTCCCGCTTGGGCACTTCGCCTTCTTCTTGGTGAAATGAGCATGCTCGTTACCGAAGGGCAGCGCGTCATTCCGGAAAAGCTGCTGCAAGCCGGTTTTCGCTTTTCGTTTCCGACGTTGGAAGATTGTCTCACGGACCTGTTTTTTTCAGACGCTCGACAAAAAATATCCAAAAAAAATTAACAAAAAAGCAATTCCCTTTTTAAATTGAATCGTGTATGATAAAGAAGACTTCAAGGCAGTTGTTGTTCATAACCGCATACAGACAAGAGTAAGGGGAAGGCAAATGGTGCGCCACCAGCGCTCGCGCTGGTTCTAGTGGGTTCGATTCCCACCCCGAAATTTTTTTAATGAAGTTTTAATAAAAAAATTTCGAGGGTGGTTTCCCGCTAGGAGGCTGCCCTCGGTATCCAAAGGAGGGATTGGCCATGCTAAAAAAACGCGAGCTGCAGGATTGCCATGCGCTGTACGAGCTGATGATGCACCCGGACGTCTTCCCTTTTGTGCGCCAAAAAGCGGGCTCGTACGAAGAGTTTTTGTTCATGACGAAACAGCTCATCGAGGCGGAAGAACGAGGCGAACTCATTTCGCGCACGATTTTGGACGAATGGGGAAACCCGATCGGCACGATCAGCCTCTTTGATATCGAAGATGGCGCCGGCTTTTTGGGAACATGGCTCGGCAAGCCGTATCACGGGCTCGGTTACAATCGCCGCGCGAAAGAAGCGTTTTTCCACGAACTGTTTTACGAACTTTCGATCGAAACGGTGTTTTTGCGCATCCGTAAAGTCAATGTCCGCTCGATTAAGGCGGCGGAAAAACTGCCATATGTGACACCGGCTAATGAAACGCGGCGGGCGTTGCTCGAGCAAATCGGTGCGGATGTGTACAACTTGTATGAAATTACGAAAGACAACTACACCCTTTATACGATGCGCCATCCCTCCTTCACGCTGGAAGAGGAACAACGAAAAGAAGCGTAAGCGCGGGGGGCCGCATAACCACCGAAAAAGAGGCTGTCCGTCCGGACATCCTCCCTCTAGAAATGTTGATATATCAAGGCTTTTCGGCCTCTCAGGGGTGCCGAAAAAATATTTTTCGACAAAATCCCTTACATCCTTTTTCAGTTTTGTGGATATCTTACAGACCTAGGGTGCG
>NZ_JBQPTH010000024.1:0-35697 GCF_052220245.1 Geobacillus sp. BK01 | reverse complement strand
GCCCTTCTAAGCAAGCGATGTACACTTGCGGCGAGCGGGCGATCTTATCAAGCGTCTCGTTGCAGAACAGGCAAAATTGCGTTTTGAACCGCGGGTCGGCCGACCGCAAAAAGTTGATGTCCGCCCCAGCCGAGAAAAACTTCGGCACATCGCTCATGAGAATGACGACTTTGATGTCCGGATCGAAGCGGATGTCATCGATCGCTGCGTTGAACTCTTTATAAAACTCCAAGTCGTACGAGTTTGATTTGTTGATGTGCAAGTGGATTTCTGCAATCCCCTCTTCTTTAACCACCGTTAAATATTGTTTCTCCACTGTTACAGCATTCGCCATCTTAATCCCTCCAAATCGTCATTATTGTTTTATAGGAATGAACTTTAAATCCCGAATAAATTCAACGGCTTGCTGCCGATATACGAGACGACGCTTTTCGTCTCAGTGTACAAATTCAATGTTTCAAGCGCCAGCTCACGGCCAAATCCTGACTGTTTGTACCCGCCAAACGGCGTGCCCGGGAAGGCGGAAATTGGCGAGTTGACCATGACGATCCCGGCCCGGATGCGTGAAGCAACACGATGGGCTTTTCCGTGGTCTTTCGTCCATACGGCCGATCCTAACCCAAAAATCGTATCGTTCGCCTGCCGGATAACTTCTTCCTCATCGCGGAATTTCATCACGACAACGACCGGCCCGAAAATCTCTTCCTGTGCCACCCGCATTTCATTTTTGACATTGCCGATTACCGTCGGCATATACCAGTAGCCTTTCGCGAACTCTTCGCCTTCCGGAATTTTTCCGCCGTACAAAACTTCGCCACCCTCCTCCACCGCCAGCTTCACATAGCCGTCGATCACTTGTTGGTGGCTTCGCGAAATGACCGCCCCCATATGTACCCCTTTTTCAAACGGGTTGCCGACGCGGACGCGGGAAGCCTTTTCGATAAATTTTTCCATGAATTCATCGTAAATCGCTTCGTGTACAAATAGCCGCGAGCGGGCTTCACACGACTGTCCGGTATTGTAAAAAATACCGTAAAGCGAACCATTGACCGCTGCTTCTATGTCGCAGTCGTCAAACACGATGTTCGGCGATTTCCCACCTAATTCCAGCGTTACCCGTTTCAACGTCCCCGAAGCGCGCCGCATAATGTCTTTGCCCGTTTCCGTCTCCCCGGTGAACGCCACTTTATCAATGCCCGGGTGTTCGGTCATATACGGCCCGATCTCGGAACCGCTTCCCGTAATCACATTGACGACGCCCTCCGGCACTCCGGCCTCATGGCAAATTTCCGCCAGCATATAAGCCGTGATCGGCGTATAACTTGCTGGCTTTAACACAACCGTACACCCTGCCGCCAAGGCTGGCGCCACCTTCCAAGCGGCCATCATCAGCGGATAGTTCCACGGGATGATTTGGCCGCAGACGCCGACCGGCTCTTTGACCGTATAGTTGAAAAACCCGTTCGGGACTTGGTTCGTATCCCCTTGCAGCGTAATCGCCGCGGCTGCGTAAAATTCAAAATCCTCAATGGCCTGCATAATTTGCCCTTTCGCCGCGTCCACCGTTTTGCCGCTGTTGAGCACTTCAGCGTACACTAAATCATCGAACCGCTCCCTCATGAGATTCGCGATTTGATTAAGCAAGCGCGCCCGTTTCGCCGCCGTCATTTTCGGCCATTTTCCTGATTCAAACGCTGCACGCGCCGCTTCGACAGCCCGGTCGACATCCTCTTTCGTCGCCTTGGCGACCGTCGCAATCACTTCTTCTGTCGCCGGATTGACCGTCTCAAACACTTCGCCGTTGCTGCTTTCGACATACTGGCCGTTAATAAACAGCGGATAATGCTTCTTGATCTTCATCGATAGTCTCTCCTTCCTTGTTGGCATCGTTTCTCCATCTTACCCGCTCAAACACACTTTTGCATTGATGGCAATAATATTGCGAAACAAGCTGAGCGGTTCCAAACATTGAGAGCGGCGCTACATTCGCCGAACCGCAAAATGAACAGCGTACCTCCTTACGTGCCGGCATCCGTCAGACACCTCTTTAATCTTATTATGTTTTATTTAATATCGTCCGTTTAACATAATACTATTAAAATAGTAACCCTTTGTCAATCATTAAACTGAAAAAAACGAAAATTTATACTACTTGTTATCGATTCTTCATCTATCCGTTTCGGTTCGCTATGGCTTTCTTTTAATAAAAAAGAGACGGAACTATACGCCGTCTCCTTCACCTTTCCTCCGTTCGTTTATTTTGTTTGCGGCATCCGGTTTTCACACATTCGCTTCGCCTTTTTCATACCCGGTTTCCTCCTCGAGCAACGACAAAATCCATTCCTTCAGATCAATGACACGCAAATGCTTTGGCGCTGACTTCGTTCCTGTGACGATCATCGGCACGAGTGAATCGTGGCGGTGCAGCGCGCCATGGCTTGCTCCGCCTACATGGGTCGGCGACCCTTCACCGATAAATTCAAACCCTGGGGCGGCACTGGCAATCAAAAAAGTCCCGCGGTGTGATGTCAAGGAACTGTACAGCCGGGCCAACGCGTCCGGATAGTCGCCGTATGAAAGACGCCCCCCATTAGTCGCCAAATCGAGCACGCCAAGCTCTCCTTGGATATCCCAGCACTGTCCATATTCATCGGCCTGTGTTCCGCCGGGACGGAAAATAAGCGTTCCACTCCGAACGCCTGAAATGACGTGCGCCTTATCCCCTTCCAGCCAAGCGATGACATCAATCCGCTCATCTTGCTGCAGCACCTCGGCAAGCTTCGCTAATGGGGCCCGCTGCAAATCAAGCGTATAAATAAAAGCCATGCGTTCATTCACCGCCAGCACGAGCTCATCGCCTTGTTGCACCCCATGTTTTAATGCCATCACTTTATATGAGTGAAACAGCCGGCGCAAGTCGATGAGCGCTTTGTTTCGGTCGGCGCGAACCGGTGCCTGCCCGTTATCGCCCATGATAATCCAATGATGGCCACGGAGCGCTTCCTCCCAACTCGGATAACTGTTTAAGATGGCTTGCAGTTGCTTGTCTGTTTGGGCGATGCCTTTTGTATCCAGCGGCCCGTGTTTATGGACCATTTTGTCCATATCCGGAAAATAGACAATGGTAAAAGGCGGCAGGCGATCCGTCCGAATGAGGTGAACGAGCTCTTGAGCGGAAAAGCGGTTGTTAAATCCGTACTTTTGCCAAAAGTGGCCGCTTTGTTTCGATGGGCCGAGCCGCACAAACGATCCGTATGTAAACAGATGGGGGCCTTGCGTTTTTCGTCCGCCGCGAAATGGCCTGAACAAAGAAAGCAGCGCCGGCAAACGGAGCGGGTGGGCCGTGTTTCCGCGATACAAAAGCATGTTGATGGAAGCGGTCTCGATCCCCCTGGCCGCCAGCTCCTCATGGACCGTAGCGATGTTTCCGCTTAAATGTTCGTTGTTCAAACGATAGAAAATATCATTGAGTGCCCGCAAAAGACCGAGTTTTCGTAACTCCCGTACATGGCTTCCATAGTTGATAAGCCGCTTCTCTTCGTCATGAAACCAAACAAGTCCGGGCACCCGATGAACGTCCGCATACGTTCCGGTCAAAAGCGAACTGTCGACCGTGACCGACATCGTCGGAAACGAAGTCACCACGTTCGGGTATACGGTCCCTTTTTCCATGAAAAATTGAAAAGCTGGGGCTATTCCTTCGCCCACCGCTTTCTCTAGGGCAGGATACATTAATGAATCAATAATCAGCATTATAACCCGTTTTGGCACCCTTGATCCCCCTTTCCCTATACTTTCCGGCGGAAAATGCATTCCTACAGCGTTAGTTTGGCCAATTATGCATGATCAAAACACAAGGCGGGCACATGAAACAAAAAGCGGGCCGGCAACTGCCGTGCTGCCAACCCACCTAAAACGATTATTGGTTCCCTTGGCCACCCGGCCGCCGGGGAGTTATTTCTTCCGCAAACTCCGCCGGAGCAACCCGCGTCGTTCCCATTTGCCGTCCCATCCAACGGTTTAGACCGCGAATCATATTTTGCATCGGCCCCGTCGTCATCCGCCCTATGCGCGGTCTTCTTCTAGCGCCGACCATCGCGGCGGCCGCCGCACCTACGCCTAAGCTGACAAGCGTCCAGATGGCGCCGTTGTTTCTTCGCCGTCCGGTAAGCGCCAACCATGAATTCCAAAAGCTGTGGTTGCGCTGGACGCGAAACAATTGAAACAGACGATTCATTCGACACACCTCCTTCGCCTAACGGCTTTTGTTCAACGGTTAATATACGTTGTGAAGGGAAAGTCATACGTGGAAAACGTTAGCGCCCGAAGACTTGCTGCCAAAAAAGTTAAAAGCGGAAGATGCATGAACATCTATAGTTCCGCAAAGTCTAAAACGGGTGAAGGGATGGCCCAAAAAGGCGTTTTCCTTAAGGGAACAGCAAAAAAAAAAACGATTGTTTTTGTTGAAACACCGGCGTTTGCTAGCAGAAAAGCCGGTTTTGGGTTACTTCGTCATCAAGCCGCCAACCTTTTCCGGAAAATACAACATAGTTCCCTCCATCAAGAAGAAAAGGTGTCCCGCCCTTGCGAGACACCCTCCCTTTTTCATTTGACCTCGTACGCCGTCCATGTCGGCTTCTTCACTTTCGCCGACAGCGAAATAATTTTGCTTTTCACCCGGGTTGCTTCCCGGCCTGTTAGCGGCATTGGTTGGTAGTTGTTTCTTGTCGTAACTGACGAAATGCGGAACGGGATGATGCGGATTTGTTTTTTCGCCGTCCGCTTGCCGTTTTGAAAAGAAAACACTTGCTGGAAGACAAACGTATCTTTGTCGCTCGGGTTTTTGTTTCCGCCAAACATAAAATTCCCTAAACTGTAGACAATAAACTTGCCTTTATACTCCTCGATCCCTTGCACAACGTGCGGGTGATGGCCGACAACCAAATCAGCGCCGCTGTCGATCGCAAAGCGGCCGAGCGCCTTTTGCGTGCTGTTAGGCACATAACTCCGTTCCACTCCCCAGTGGAAATGGATGAGAACAAGATCGGCTCCTTGCTTCCGTAGCGTGCGGATGTCATTGACGATTTGCTTGCGCAATGTGTTCGTGTTGCTCCATCCCTCATAACCAAGCGCCCCGATTTGGATTCCTTTCACCGTTTTCAACAGCCGAAGGGTGCGGCCGAAATACCCGATATGTTCTTTTTTAAGATTGGCAATCGTGTCGTTATATCCCTGCTGCAAGTAATCGTATGTATGATTATTGGCCAAGTTTACAGCATCGATGCCCCCGTACGTTAACACTTTCGCATAACTCGGGTGACCGCGGAAACGAAACTTCTTGCTCGCCTTGCGCGTCGAGGTCGTCAACGTCGTTTCCAAATTGACGGTCGTAAAATCGTCCTTTTGGAAGATCGGCTCAATGTATTTTGTAAAATAGCGCAAACCATGCTTCCTCGCTTCGTCATCAAACGAGTACACATAGCCGTAGTTCTCATCGCGCCCGAGCGTCACATCGCCTGCCGCGCTTACGACGATGCGCACCTCACTTGGCGCCGCCGCTTTTGCTGCTGCCCGCGCCACCGCCGCTTTGTCGACAGGACTCGGCAGCGGTGGATGCTCGATTGTTTGCCCCGCCAGTTCGGTTGGTGCCGCCAGCACTTCCTCGACGCCGCGATCAGCCGCGTTGCTGCATGAAAATAAACAGATGGACATCATACACACAAGCGCTGCATTTCTCCTCTTGCCCCGTGCATTCATGTTTGTTTCTCCTATCAATCTACTTTCTTCAAGATCAAAACATTTCCGCTATCGATATATTCAACATCTCCCCCATTTATCCCTTTTCGTTTCTTTGAATTTTAGAATGATGGCCTCATCCAGCCATGATAAAATCAATGGGCAGGCGTTTCTTTCCAACTTTCTCATCTTGAAAGCCTTCTTTTTCGTCGAAACGCCCCTCATGAACACCGTTTTGCATAGAAAGGAGTTTCGTAATGGAAGAGCCTTTACACCAATCGACCGCGCTTGTCCAAGGCTTAGTCGAGAACATGACCGTCATGAAGCAAGACATGAAAACCGTTAAGCAAAACATGGATGCCATGAAGCAGAAACTCCAAACGGTGAGAAGGCGGAATAAAATCGCTCATCAATTCCTCTCGGAGCGTCTCAACATTTTTAACATCTTTCCGAAAAAAGTCTCCCACTTCGAAGCGAAGGGAAAGTGGGAGATGAATGTCGGTTGGCGTTAGCCAACGAATAGGATCGAATATGGCGAGAACGGACACCTTCGGAACGAAGGGAAGCGTAAAGAGTTCTTGTGTGTGGCTTACCGTTCGGCGAACACACACAAGTCGCTTGAAGCCCCCACCTCTAAGCGAAGTGTAGGGGGTGGGTAGTTCACAGCCATGAGGGTGTCCTGTTGTTTTGAGGACACCCTGCTTCATCCCCGCCACAGGGGAGTATTCGATTTCCCTATGCTCTCACCGCGCACGCAACGCTTTGCTTGTCTCCGTCGCTGCCTGATCAAGCGCTTCTTGCGGATCCACTCCTTCATACAACCGTTCCATCGCTTTCACGACATGCTGTCTCGATTCAGGGAAGACGGCTATGAGCGCTCCTTGAGTAGCGGGGGTAGGCTTCGTTTCATGCAACTGATCCACCGTTACTTTGAGCTGTGGATACTTCTCCCATTCTTCTTTCACCCTCGGTTCCTCGTACGCAGCCGGGTTGATGGCAAAATAGCCTGTACGTACATGCCATTCGGCCTGGACCGGAGCCGTCGTCAAGTATTTCATGAACTCCCACGCCGCTTTTTGTTCCTCTTCACTGCTTCCTTTCATCATCCAAAGCGAAGCGCCGCCGATCACGACACCTTGACGCTCGACGCCGTCCGGAACAGGCAAATACGAAACACCAACATCAAACGGCGAGCTGTTCACCAACGTTTTTACACCAGCCGATGAATCCAAATACATCGCGATTTTTCCTGCTTGGAAAGCAGCACGCATATCGTCCCAATTTTGGCCGGCGTTGTAAAATGTACCGTCTTCGTACATGTCCCGAATCAACTCAAAGACACGTTTCCCCTGTTCTCCATTAAATACTGCTTTCGTCGCATCACCGCTCCGGCCGTTGTTGTTGTTTACATACAGCCCTCCTTGTACGGCCACCATTTCCTCAAAAAACCATCCGTAGTTCAAAATGGAGAATCCGTACCGTTCCGTCTCCTTTCCTTTCTTCTTCGTCAGCTTTTTCGCCGCTTCTTTCAACTCGCTATAGGTTAACGGCGGCTTTTCCGGATCAAGCCCCGCTTCACGGAACGCATCCTTATTATAAATCAGCACGGGGGTGGAGGAGTTAAAGGGCATCGAGTAAATCTGCCCGTTCACCGTATAATAATTGACAATGTTTTTCTCCCATTGCGAAACATCGTACTTGTCTTTCTCGATCCACGTTTGCACCGGGGTAATCTTTCCGCTGTCAATCATGTGCTTTGTCCCGACTTCAAACGTCTGCATGATCGTTGGCGCATCTTTCGTCCCTGCCACCGCATTCCATTTCGTCAACGCTTCTTCATACGTGCCTTGAAATACCGGCTTTACCTCAATCTCCGGGTGAGTTTGGTTAAAATCCGCTACAATATCGTTCAGCACTGTTTGCAAATCCCCGCTCATCGAGTGCCAAAACACCACTTCCGTTTTGCCTTCCGCCGCCTGACCAGCATGTTCACTTGAACATCCCGCCACAATCCAAATAAGCACGAAAAACAAAACACCGGCCCAACTCTTTCTCATCTTCGCTTCTCCTCTCCGTTATTGAATCGCTCCGCGCATAAGCCCTTTACGCAATTGTTTCTGGCCAACAAACAACAGCAGCAGTGTCGGCAACATCGCGACGATGGCTGCTGCCATAACGACACCCCAACTGCTGGCAATTTCCTGTGTCTGCAGTTGCTTGAGCCCGATCTGCACAGTGCGGACACCGTTATCATTTGTGACCAACAGCGGCCATAAATACATATTCCAAGCGTCTAAAAAACTGTAAATAGCCAGTGTTACCAAACCCGTTTTTGAAAGCGGCAGCACGATGCGGCAAAAAAAGCGGAAATTCCCGATGCCGGATAACTGTGCCGCCTCGTACAGTTCGTACGGAATTTGCTTAAATTGTTGGCGCAATAAAAAGATGCCAAACGCCATCGCCCAAAACGGCACAATAAGCCCTATGTAGTGGTTTGTCCATCCAAGCGCTTGAATGGTCAAAAAGTTGGGAATCACCGTGGCTTCCCATGGGACGAGCATGGTGGCGATGCAAACATAAAACCACCGATCCCGACCCGGAAAACGGAGAAACACAAAAGCAAAAGCGGCTAAGCTCGAAACAATAAGGCGTCCTACTGTAATGACCGAAGCAACGAGAAAGCTGTTCCATAGATAACGTCCGAGCGGTGCTTGCTTAAACGCATCTTCATAATTCGTCCATGCCCACTCCTCAGGCCATACGCGCCCCCCTAAAATAGCCGCCCCATCCATCAAGCTCATCAGAAAAGCGTAAGCGATCGGAAACAAAATCACCATCGAACATAAGCATAGTAACGCATAATAAACGGTTGTCCGCACCACTCTCATTGGTAGTGCACCTTCCTCTCGGCAAACCGAAACTGCAAAAAGGTGACTAGGGCGATGATCAGAAAGAGCAGCAAGGCTTGCGCGCTCGCGGGCCCGAACTGATAATTGACGAATGCCTCCCGGTAAATCGCGTAAACGAACACATTTGTAGCTTCAACTGGACCGCCCTTTGTTAAAAAGTCGATTTGCCCAAATGTTTGCAACGCTTGAATGAGTGAAACAGTCGTGACAAAAAACAATGTTGGGGATACAAGAGGCACGGTCACTGTCCACAGCTGACGCCAATAACTCATGCCCATGACGCGGGCACTTTCGTACAAAGATGGGTCGATGTTTTCCAAACCGGCCAGCAACAACAAAAACGTGAACCCAATATTCATCCAAATCGTCGTCACCGCTACCGCATACAATGCCGTATCCGGATCAAGGAGCCACGAAACCGGAGTGCCGCCGATTGCGGACAACAGGCGATTGATGACCCCAATCGCCGGATTGTACATAAACATCCAAATCACGGAAGCAACTCCCACACTCATTGCCATTGTAGAAGCAAAAATCGTCCGGAAAATCCCGATCCCTTTCCGTTTTTCATGCACAAGCAGCGCCAAACTAAACGAGATGATGACGGTTGTAGGAACAGTGAACACGGCAAATAAAACCGTTGCCTTGAGGCTGTGCCAAAACGAAGGATCTTGAAGCAAGGCGGCAAAATGCGCCAAACCGGCAAATTCTGTCGGCCGCCCTTGATAATCGGTGTGAAATACACTTAAATACACCGTCCTCCCTAACGGATAAAAAAGAAACACGCCAAACAGAAGAAGTGAAGGAAGAAGATAGGCCATGCCCTCGAACCACGATTTGATCGCAGCATAGCGCGTTGCCCGCTCTATGCGGGCCGACCATTGTGGCGGTGGAAAGGCCGGCGAAACACGCTCATTCATGGGCCGATCCACACCTCCTCCCTTTTGATGGCCGGCGGGCTGATTCGTTCCCCTCGTTCATTAAAAAAGAGCAGCGCCCGCTCATCAAACGCCAATGACACCATTTCTCCCGGTCTCATGTTCCATTGCCCGTGCCATCGCGCGGTCCAATGGAGATGTTTCGCCAACTCAAACATTACAATCGTTTCACTGCCAAGCCATTCGATATGGCTGACTTTAGCTGTCATATGTCCTTCCCCGAGTTCCGCCTGACGAATATGTTCCGGCCGGATTCCTACAATCACCCGTTCCGCCTTTGGCAGGGGACGGCGCTCGAGGCGAATCGGCCGTTCGCCTTGCAATAAAAGGGAATGTTCGAGCACATACGCGTCCGCTAAATTCATCGGCGGTGTTCCGATAAACGAGGCCACAAATGTATTATCAGGGCTATTGTATACATCAAGTGGACTGCCAATCTGCTGCGGACGGCCGTCATGCAAAATCATCATCCGATCCGCCATTGTCATCGCTTCTGTTTGATCGTGAGTGACATAAATAACGGTCATGCCGAGCTGACGCTGCAAACGGCGAAGCTCACTCCGCATTTTCGCCCGCAGTTTGGCATCTAAATTGGAAAGTGGCTCATCCATTAAACATAGCGGCGTCCCCGCAACGATCGCTCGTCCTAGGGCGACGCGCTGACGTTGTCCTCCCGATAATTCCCTCGGCTTCCGTTGCAACACATCCGTCAGCCCGAGCATTTCCGCCGCTTCCAAGCAACGTTTTAGTTGTTCCTCTTTCGGCACTCTTTGCGCCTGCAGGGCAAGGCGCATATTTTGCTCCACGGTCAAATGCGGATATAACGCGTAGTTTTGAAAGACCATCGATAATCGGCGGGCGTGAGGGGGCCAATCGTTCGCCACTTGTCCATCAATCACCACGTATCCCGATGTCAGCGACTCAAGACCCGCTATCAGCCGCAAAATCGTGCTTTTGCCACATCCAGACGGGCCGACAAGAACAAAAAATTCCCCTGATTCAATCGCAACATCCACATTCTCGACCACGTTTTTTTGGCCATCATACGACTTCGTCGCCTCAACCAACTCTAGAAATGCCATCCACTTTTCTCCTCCCTCCTCTTTTCTACTCCACTGTAACGTATTTTTGTAAATACTATCTAAAGTCATTTTTTGATTTGTGTAAATATTCCGTTAAGTAAAAAAAAAAAAAAAAAAAAACGCCCTGCCCGCGCAGAACGTCTTAACCACAACATGACACTTTTTGATTCATTCGTTTTCTCTTCCAAGACAAAGGGCAGCCGATGGATTAGCGTACACCCTTCATCAGCCGCTGAATAGCCGGAGCGAGCGCAAACAAGATGATGCTCAACACAAGCGCCGCCCCGCCGATCGTGCCGAAATAGGCCGTTTCATTTTCCGGCGTATAGAAGCGGACGAGCTGGGCGTTGATCGCCTGCGCCGCGGCGTTCGATAAAAACCAAAGGCTCATCGTTTGCGCCGAGAAAGCAGCAGGCGCGAGTTTCGTCGTCGCCGACAGGCCGACCGGTGACAGGCAAAGCTCGCCGAGAACCACGATCAAATAGCTTAACACGAGCCAAATCGGATGGACGAGCTCTCCGCCGCTCAAGTAGCCCGGCACTAAAATAACGATGAACGACAAACCGGCAAACAACAAGCCGAGGGCGAATTTTTGCGGGATCGTCGGCTGGCGTTTGCCAAGCTTCACCCACATCCAGGCGAACACCGGCGCTAAGAGGATGATAAACAGCGGGTTCAGCGATTGGAACCAAGCCGGTGAAAGGTGAATGCCGGCGACATCCAACTGCGTCCGTTTATCCGCATAGTTCGCCAAAATCGTTGACCCTTGTTCTTGGATGGCCCAAAACATCGCCGATGCGACAAACAGCGGAATGTACGCGATGACGCGCGACCGCTCCTCCGCCGTTGTTTTCGGGCTGCGGTACATGACGACAAAATAAATGATCGGAATGATAATGCCTAAGACGCCGACAAGGGAAATAAACGTTTCAACAGTAAACAAGCCGTTTGGAATCAAGATCGCAAGCAGGATGGCAATGACAACGGCCGCGGCCGCCACGATCGCGGCGGTTTTTTTCTTTTCATCCGGCGTCAGCGGGTTCGGTACATACGTCCCGGCCAACCCCAAGTTTTTCTTTCTTGTCGCCACAAACACAACAAGTCCGAGAAACATCCCGACAGCGGCAAGGCCGAAACCGAGGTGGAAGTTATACTTCATCCCCGCCGTCCCGACAATAAGCGGAGCCAAAAACGCCCCTAAGTTAATGCCCATGTAAAAAATGCTGAACCCGGCATCGCGGCGGTCATCACCCGGCTGATACATATCGCCGACAATGCTTGAAACGTTCGGTTTCAACAACCCCGTTCCAAGAACGATCAGCGCCATCGACATAAACAGCGCCGTCGCCCCGCCAGGGATCGCCAATGCGATATGGCCGGCCATAATGAGAATGCCGCCATAAAAGACAGCCCGTGACGTTCCGAACACCCGGTCAGCGAGCCAGCCGCCGATGATGCCGGACATGTACACAAGCGCCCCGTAAATCGACATGATCGCAAGCGCCAAATGTTCGTCAAGGCCGAGCCCGCCTTTCGACACTTCATAATACATGTAGTACACCAAAATAGCGCGCATGCCATAGTACGAGAAGCGCTCCCAAAACTCCGTGAAAAAGAGCGTGAACAACCCTTTCGGATGACCGAAAAAGCCGCGTTGAGGAACGCTGGAAGCGATTTCTTGCTTATCGATTGGTGACATGACAAACCCTCCTTTAATTCTTTTACTATAATAATTTATTATGTTTGTATTGTCAAAAAAATTTTCTATATTCCTTAGAATAGACATTGTTTAGTTACAAAAATTGAACGTCGTTATATTTTTTCTGAATAATATAATTTCACCAAAAATGGCCACTATTTTGACTGAATTTACCTGCAACCTTACTGGGGGATCTGTCGAGGTGGGCTTGTCTGACCGGTTGCAACAGAGCGGGGACGCCCGACAGGCGGCGGACTATCTCCGACCGGGGCAACAAACTATTGAAAGGCAGCGGGATCAACGAACGGTTTCCTAGTTTGGCAGATCCGCGCAGAGTGTGCGGTCCTGATGCGCATTTCGCTGGCCCGAACGCATGACAAAGCGCCCGACAAACGGGCGCTCCGTGCATTGGCCTCGGAAAACAGGCATCAGTTATGCCTTTTGATAAGTTCTTTCCAGCTGTTGATGCCCCGCTCGACAACGCAGAGATGGGTGGTTTTCGCCAACTCCATTGTTACATGCATCGACGAACGGACCGTTACGGAGGATTGGACGAACTCGCCCGCTGAAACGGGCACGCCGGCAACGATGTCTCGTCATCGCGCAAAAAATATTGTTTCCATTCATAGTTGTCCGGATTTCCATAGCTGTTCAAGTCCGGATGGACCGGAGCCGTGTCGTACCGGCCGAGCCGCTCGCGGATGCGTTGCTTTATTTTCTCCGCCTTGACGGGTTCGGCATAAAACTGTTCAAGCACCCACCTCGGTGTCGCCGCCAACATAAACCATGGAAAATGACGGCTTTGTCGCTTGCGGTGCGCCGGGGTGGCACAGTACATAAAAAACCGTTCGCGATGAAAACAAAATTCCCAAAGCGGGTCATTCGGGTCAAGCGGGACAACGTCCAACCACCCCCTCACATCTAGCGCACTCGTTTGACGAAGCAGCTGCCAAAACAGCTCCTCAAACTGGGCAACCGTATAACCGTCCGCCAATTCGGCCGGCGTGTCGAAAAAAACGACAAGCGCGGCATCATTTCCGATTTGGCGGGATGTTTCGGCAAATTCGGCCAGAAGCGCGGCCAACTCTTGCGCCGCCGTCTCGCTGCGCGGATCGCTGGCAAACCCGTAGCGCAGATCGTCCAATGCGTACGCCTGCACCGCCGGAATGCACGGAAACAGCCGGCTTCGGTCAGCCATTTTAGCCGCAAAGGCGGACATCGCCTCCCGCTGCCATGGCAGCCAATGTTCCTGGTTTGCTTGTCGACTGAATAGTTGCACCATCTCCCAATCCCCCTTAGTGCCGTTACATTGTATTCGCACAAAGGGGAAATGGGTGAATGTCCGCCGTTGAAATGTTTCATGATCCGTTACAACCGCAGCATGAAAAGCCGCAAAGGCCAAAGCTTCACATCCCGCGCTTTCGTCAGTCCTCTCCTGCAGACAAAATTTTCTGTATATGCAGATAATATGGTATACTTATGATGGCCACAACAACATATGTCAGGGGAGGATGAATAATGCTGCATCCATATAACGGAAAACGTCCAAATGTTCATGAAACGGCCTTTATCGCACCAGGGGCTCATCTCATCGGCGATGTCACCGTCGGCCCGGAATCGACAATCTGGTTTAACGCTGTCTTGCGCGGGGATGAAGGACCGATTACGATCGGCGCCCGCACGAGCATTCAAGACAATACGACCTGCCATTTGTACGAAGGATCGCCGCTTGTCGTCGAGGATGAAGTAACCGTTGGGCATAACGTTGTCCTTCACGGCTGCACGATCCGCAAACGGTCGATCATCGGCATGGGGTCGACCATTTTGGACGGGGCTGAAATTGGTGAAGAGTGCATCATCGGCGCCAACACCCTCATTCCGTCCGGCAAAAAAATTCCGCCGCGTTCGCTCGTTGTCGGCTCGCCCGGAAAAGTGGTGCGCGAGCTGACGGACAAAGACCTTGCGCTTATTCAGCTGTCGATTGATACATACGTGCAAAAAGGAAAAGAGTATCGCAAACAGCTGGACAATCATCAATCATAGCGCCTACAAAGCCGCTAGTGGCAGCTATCTCCACGCAAAAAAGAGCCAGCCGAAGGGCATGGCTCTTTTTTCCGATTCCGGGCCATTGCATTCCATGCACGCGCAGCAGCAGGAGGGTGGCAAACGGAACGTGCCGCTTTTCTGCCGTGCGTTGCAAGTTGGGGAACGTGGAACGCTGACCCTTCACTTCTGCGAACAGCCGCTCCATGAAGAGGGAATCCAGTTTCGTCAGAAGTTCATCACGTTTTCAATCGCATGCAAAACGCGCGCCGGCGTTGGCACGTAATCGTCTTCATAGGCGAAAAACGGCACCGGGACGTCAAATCCTGTCACCCGTTCCGCCGGCGCTTTTTGATAGAAAAACGACGTGTCGTTGATGACGGCCAAAATGTCATTGGCCAGCCCGCCTGTCGCATGGGCTTCCTGAACGATCACCGTTCTTCCCGTCTTTTGCACCGACTCGGCGATCAAGTCTTTATCCAGCGGATAAAGGGTGCGCAAGTCGATGACATCCGCATCAATCCCTTTTTTCTCCGCCTCTTCCGCCGCTTTCATGGCGACCGGCACCATGGCGCCCCACGCAATGACGGTCACATCGTCCCCTTCGCGCCGCTTTTTTCCTTTGCCGATATCAATCGTATATTTCCCTTCCGGAACGTCCTCGCGAAACGCCCGATAGCTGCGCATCGGTTCCAAAAAGAGGACGGGGTCCGGATCTTCAATCGCTGCAATCAGCAACCCTTTGGCATCATACGGCGATGCAGGACAGACGACTTTCATCCCCGGCATATGGGTAAACAGCGCTTCCGTGCTCTCCGAATGAATTTCCGGAGCCCTTACTCCTGCACCGTACGGGGCGCGGATGACCAACGGCACGGTAAAATGCCCTCTCGTCCGCGCCCGCATGCGCGCCGCGTGGGTCATGATTTGTTCATAGGCGGGGTAAATGAACCCTAAAAACTGAATTTCGACAACCGGGCGAAACCCGCCAAGCGCCATTCCGATCGCCGCGCCCGTAAATCCGGCTTCACTTAATGGCGTGTCGATTACCCGCTGCCCGCCAAATTCCTCAAACAATCCGTCAGTGGCGCGGAACACACCGCCGTTTTTCCCGATATCTTCCCCGAGCAGAATGACATCTTCACGCTCTTGTAACATCGTGCGCAACGCATCGTTGACCGCTTGCACAAGCGTAAGCGTCTTCGTGCCCACTTTTGTCGTCATCATTCCATCCCCCGCTTCCACTGAAGATACGCTTCTTTCTGTTCCGCAATCGTCCATGTCGGCTGTGCGAATACAAAATCAAACATATCCGACACGTTCGCTTTTGGATAGCGCTCCATGTCCGCCACCGCCCGCTCGATTTCAGCGTTCACTTCCTCTTGCACGCGGTTCGCCCACTTTTCATCCCACCAGCCTTCTCGCTGCATAAAGCGCTCGATCCGCTTGATCGGGTCGGCTGTTTCGCGCCGCTTCTTGCTCTCTTCTTGGTCGCGGTATCGTGATGGGTCATCGGACGTCGTATGAGCGCCATACCGCCATGTCACCGCTTCGATTAACGTCGGCCCTCCTCCGTTTCTCGCCCGCTCGAGCGCCTCTGCCGTTTTGAAATACACGACAAACACGTCATTCCCATCGATGCGGATGCCGGGAATATCGTAGGCCAGCGCCTTTTGGGCAATCGTTTTCGTCTTCATCTGGCGGGTGATCGGGACGGAGATCGCGTATTGGTTGTTTTGGTTGAAAAAGACAACCGGCGCGTTGAAAACGCTTGCAAAATTCAACCCTTCATGAAAATCCCCTTCCGATGTCGCGCCGTCGCCGAAGTACACAATGACCGCATGGTTCGTTCCCTTCCACATTTCCGCACATGCTGCCCCCGCTGCTTGAGGAAGCTGGGTGGCGATCGGGACGCTTGGCGGCACAATCTTTTTCCCTTCAGGCGGAACACATCCTTCCGTCCGCCCTTTCCAATACAACAAAGTTGTCGTTAACGACCGGCCGAACGTTACCATCGCTCCATGATCGCGGTAGGTCGGAAACATCCAATCGCCGTCGTGAAGGGCCAGCGCGCTTCCAACTTGGCACGCCTCTTGCCCCTCGTACGGCACATACGTCCCGATGCGGCCTTGCCGTTGGAGACTGACACATTTTCGGTCAAACGTTCTCGTGCGAATGAGATGGCGATAAATCGTCATCGTCCATTCTTTCGTGATTCGTTCACGATACTCAGGCCGCACGATCGCTCCTTCTTCATTCAGTACTTGCACAATCGGGAAATCACGTTCCATGCCTTCGCTCCTCTCCATCGTATTTTAATGGCTCATCGGTCAGCTCAATACCGCCCGATCGCTCATGAGCTGTTCCCCGCGAATGCGTCGGAATTCCGCGAGCAATGTTTCCACCGTTAATCGTTTCTTTTCGGCTTCATCCACTTCCAAAATGATTTGTCCTTTGTCCATCATGATCAGGCGGTTCCCTAACTCGATCGCCTGCTGCATGTTATGGGTGACCATCAACGTCGTCAATCGATATCGCCCTACAATCTCTTTTGTTAAGTTGGTGATCAACTCCGCCCTAGCTGGGTCGAGGGCCGCTGTATGTTCATCAAGCAGCAAAATGGCAGGTTCAGTAAATGTCGCCATCAGCAATGACAACGCCTGCCGCTCGCCGCCTGAGAGCAAGCCGACTTTCGCCTGAAGACGGTCTTCTAAGCCGAGATGAAGCGTCGCGAGCAACTCGCGAAACTCATCGCGCCGTTTTTTCGTCACCCCGCGGCGGAGCGTGCGCTTTTGATTCCGGGCGTACGCCATCGCTAAATTTTCCTCAATCGTCATGTTCGGCGCCGTTCCCGCCATCGGGTCTTGAAACACCCTGCCGATATAGCGGGAGCGGACGTATTCCGGCATCATCGTGACATCTCGGCCGTCAATCCAAATCGTTCCTTCATCGGGAAACAACACCCCGGAAATCACATTCATCAACGTCGATTTGCCTGCGCCGTTGCTGCCGATCACGGTGACAAAATCGCCTTTTTGCAGCGTTAAGTGAATGTGTTGAAGGGCGATTTTTTCATCCGGCGTTCCCTCATGAAACACTTTACAAATCCGATTTAACTGCAACATCCCCTTCACCCTTTCCGTTTGCCACAGTCATCCCTGCGTGCGCCCGCTTTCTCCTGCTGTCTTCCTTGCGTTTTTTCTCTTTTTGTTGCCGAACTATTTGCGGAACGACGAGCGCCAACATGACAATGGCTGCCGTAATGAGCTTCACATCCCCCGTTTCAAGAAATTGGATGCGCAAGGCGAGGCTCACGACAATGCGGTATATGATCGCCCCGCCGATCACAGCCAGCGTAGCCCGCGCGATCGTTTTTGTTCCAAATACCGCCTCGCCGATAATGACGGACGCCAAGCCGATAATGATCATGCCAATCCCCATCCCGACATCGGCAAATGCACCGTATTGGGCCACAAGCGCCCCCGAGAACGCGACCATGGCATTGGAAAGGCCCAGCCCAAGGATGATGAGCAAGTTGGTGTTCGCCGACAAGCTGCGAATCATGCGCGGATTGTCACCCGTCGCCCGAATCGCAAGCCCCACTTCCGTCTGCAAAAACCAATCCGTAAACCATTTAAATAAAAGAGCAAGCAGCGTCATGGACAGGATCGTCCCCCACGTTTTCGCGGCGGCGGCGTCAAGCCCGAGCGTTGCCGCCCATTCCTGAATGGCGGTAAAAATCGTCTTTTCATTCAAAAGCGGCACATTTGAACGCCCCATGATGCGGAGGTTGATCGAGTACAAGGCAATCATCATTAAAATGCCGGACAAAAGCGAGTTGATTTTCCCTGCCGTATGAAGAAGCCCGGTCATACAACCGGCAGCGAATCCGACGACAAGCGCCAGACATGTCGCGGCAAACGGATTGGCGCCATTGACGATCAACGTCGCCGCCACCGCGGCCCCGGTCACAAAGCTGCCGTCCACCGTTAAATCCGGAAAATCCAAAATGCGAAACGACAAATAGACGCCTAACGCCATAATGGCATAAATGATCCCTGATTCGACTGCACCTGTGATGGCTGTCACCAACAGCGGTCACCCTTTCATTCCATATATTCGGCCATTTGGTCCCATTCCGGCTTCACTTTAATCCCTTGTTTTTCCGCCGCCTGTTTATTGATCACCAATTTTACGTTTTTTGGATATTCCGGTTTGATCTCCGACGGTTTGGCTTCTCCTTTTAAAATGGCGACCGCCATTTGCTCGGCTTAATACCCGATGTCATAGTAATCAAACCCATACGCCGCAAAACAACCTCGTTCTAATAAATCCAACTCCCCCGTTTGGGCAATTGTTTTTTCAAAATCGAAAGATAAGGTTTTATATTCAATATTTTCAGACATACAATTCCATATGAAATCCCG
The DNA here is from genome assembly GCF_052220245.1 of Geobacillus sp. BK01. Classification (NCBI taxonomy): domain Bacteria; kingdom Bacillati; phylum Bacillota; class Bacilli; order Caryophanales; family Anoxybacillaceae; genus Geobacillus; species Geobacillus sp. BK01. Next base: position 16,863 of record NZ_JBQPTH010000024.1, on the reverse strand, counting down.
CTTTACCGTCGAATCTCCCACTTCGGCCGCTTTTGGTGCGTGAAGAAATGGTTGCGGCGTTTGCGTTTCTCAAGCCGCTCTTCGCAAAATTGGTCAGCCGCCTCGACCGTCGTCGTTCCTTCCGATTCGGCCCGCGCATAAATGGCGAGCAGCGTGTCGTAAATCGCTTTCGTTTTCGCCAACACCCGCTCTTTGTTCGCCCCGTACAGTTCATCGGCCACTTGGATGAGACCGCCGGCGTTGACGATATAATCGGGGGCGTATACGATGCCTTTTTCTTTCAACATTCGGGCGTGGCGTTTGTCAGCCAGCTGATTGTTCGCCGAACCGACGACCGCTTTCACCTGCAGGGCGGCGACTGTGTCATCGTTAATAATGCCGCCGAAGGCGCACGGGATGAACACATCGGCTTTCGCGCGGTAAATGTCGGTTCCATCCACCGGTTTGACGGACGCCCCGATTCGTCTGCCGTACGACACGACTTCTTTCACCGCCGCTTCGTTCAAATCGCATACGTACAGATCCGCCCCTTCTTCAAGCAAGCGAAGCGCCACTTTTTTTCCGACTTTTCCAAGCCCTTGGACCGCATACGTTTTGCCATGCAAGTGCCGGCTGCCAAACACCACTTCGTTTGTCGCCCGAATGCCGTACACGACGCCCTCAGCGGTTGGCACCGATGAGTCGCCGCTTCCGCCATACGCTTCCGGGACACCGACGATGCAATTTGTCTCTTTCAGCGCGTGCACGAAATCGTCCGGTGTCGTCCCCATATCCGTTCCCGTGTAAAACCGGCCGCCTAATGACTCGACAAACTGACCGAAGGCGCGAAACAATTCCGGCGATTTGTCTTTGCGCGGGTCGCCGATGATCACCGCTTTTCCGCCGCCAAAATCAACATCAGCGGCTAAGCATTTATACGTCATCCCTTTCGACAGCCGCAGCGCATCGGCCAGCGCCTCTTCCGTCGTCGCATACGGGTGCATCCGGCAACCGCCGAGCGCCGGTCCAAGCACCGTGCTATGAATGGCAATAATCGCTTTCAGTCCTGCGGTTTCATCATGGCAAAACACGACTTGTTCGTGTTCCCGCATTTGCCAAAACATATCGAAGCTTTGTGACATGTTTGGCGATACCATAACATTCATCGCTTCCCCTCTCCTTTGCTTTACCGCTTGAAAGCGCTTTCAAGTTAATGCAACAAAAAATATTTTTGTATTATAATAATTTTTACTATTCTTATGGTAACGATAATGGTTAACAATGTCAACCGTTGCGAAACCGTTTTTTGTCACCAAAAAAAGACGCCATTTGACAGGCGTCTTTCGTACCTTAGCGAAACTGTTCCGATAATGATTGCCACTGCGTTTTCGCTTCCATCATCATTTGTTCAAAGAGCTCAGCCACCGTTGGCACATCATCGATGAGACCGGCGATTTGCCCGGCGTTGATAAATCCTTCATGGAAATCACCGAGAAGGGCGCCGCGGCGATGACGGTCTTCCGACGTATAGGCTTGGAACTGCTCAAGCGGCATGCCTTGCTGTTCGTATTCGAGCAGCTTTTCGGTGTATGGTATGCGTACAACGCGGCGAATGCGTCCGACCGAGCGGCCGACAATGATCGTTTCATTTTCTTTCGCCTCAACAAGCCGCTGTTTATATGCTTCATGGAACGGCGCTTCCTTCGTGGCTACAAGCCTTGTGCCAAGCTGCACCCCTTGGGCGCCGAGCGCGAATGCGGCGAGCAGCCCGCGTCCATCGCCGATGCCGCCCGCAGCAACGACCGGAATGCGGACGGCGCTGGCGACCTGCGGAATGAGCGTCATGGTGGTCAACTCAAGCGGCGAGTTGATCCCTGCTGCTTCGTATCCTTCGGCGACGACGAGATCCGCCCCGGCTGCTTCCGCTTTTTTAGCCTGACTGGCGGATGCGACGACAACGATCACCTTGATGCCATGCTCGGCAAAGCGCGGAATCCACGGCGCCGGATTGCCAGCGGAAAGGGAAACGACCGGCACGTGATGTTGGATGACAAGTTCGGCCACTTCCGTGGTGTGCGGCGTCACCTGCAGCGGAATATTCACCGCAAACGGCCGGTCGGTACGCCGCTTCGTTTCGACGATCAACGCCTCAACCTCATCAGGCGGCATCGTCCCGGCGCCGATCGTTCCGAGCCCTCCCGCTTCCGATACGGCGCTTGCCAGCTCGGCGTTGCTGATGTTCCCCATCCCCCCTTGAATGATCGGATAGCGAAGGTCGAGCAAACGACAAACATCATTCATTAGATTCACACCCCGTAAAAAATACGTTATACCCGAATTATACCGCATTTTTCTGGAAACGAGAATAATCGATAATAGGAAATTTTCAAAAAAGAAATATCCCTCTTCTTTCCACGATAACACGGCACTTTCAGACCGACGGCCTCATAAAACATCGCCCCGAACACGTCGTGTCGAATTAAGAAATCTTCCCTAATCCGCTCTTTCCCTGGAGCCCAAAACATCCATCGAGCGAAAATCGTTATGTTCCGTCCGCTTTTTTGCTGTTCATTCAGTAAACAAATGAGCAGCGGCCCGACGCGTGGGCACCCCGGCGATTCTCATTTACGAATTACTTCCCCCTTGCCACAGTCTGCATGAAACGTTCTGAAACACCAATCGGGATGCACAGCCATCGTTACGCCGTGCATCCCGATTCATTCCACAGGCATTTCTTCTTCCTTTTTCTCGAGTTCGACCCCTTCTTGGAATACCTCTTCGAAGAAACGGCTGGCCGGTGCGGCAAGTTGTTGATAGTAGTCCTTAAACAACGCGGCGGCATGGCTTCCCATCCACTCATTCGGCAGCAGCTCTTCCGGCAGGCCAGGGTCGATGAACAAAAACTTCCGGTACTCATGGACGAGCTTCGTCCGCTCGACAAAGCATTCCGCATCCGACATTTCGCCGCGCTCGATTTTATGCTTGTCAATGACATATTTTTGGCTGTAGATGGCAATGAACTGTTCGTATTTTTGGTTGATCTCGTCCAAGTTCCAGCACGTTTCCACAAGCCGTTTGTCCGTATGCGGACCGTCATATTCGGCCAGAAAAAAGTCGACGTACGGGCGGATCTCATATTTGTCGATCAAGTCATACACTTGCTGCTCCAAATTATTCGGTGAAATCCAGCAACTGTTGGAAATTGTCCCGAATCCGCTCCATACGAGTTCCTTCCTCAGCTCATCGCGCAAATGCCGCTTCTCCTCAGGAATCGTATAAATAAGAATGCGCCATTTCCCATCCCAATGCCCAGGACGCGTTTTGTAGATGCGCTGTGCAGCTTCCTCCATCCGCTTGACGCCGCGTGCCGTAAGGGAATAATAGCTTTTATTGCCCCGTTTTTCCGCCTGGATCCAACCTTGTTTGCTCATGCGCGACACTGCCGCCCGCACCGCTTGGTCGTTATGGCCGAACTCGCGAAGAAGGCGAATTAAACTGCCGATCCAAATTTCACCGCCATAACGACGGATGTAGTCGCCGTAAAGCGTAAAAATCAGTGAGCGCGTATTCATTTGAATAAACTCCCTTTATTCTGTTCTCGAAATATAATCGTAGCAAACTTTGATTACACCGACAAGACGAACGGAAAAATCCGCGGAATAAAAAAGTGCCGCACCGCCGGAAAGCAGCCAGCTTCCGGCGATGGGCAAACATGTTAAAACTACTTTCGGTGCATAGAAGGTTACACCGAAAGCCGCATCATTGACCATCCTCTAAACAAAACAACCACTCCGCCGGACTGTGGCAGGACGCTCCTACCGTTCGTCTGCGTGCTTCACGATCGTCGCGATCCCTTGGCCGACGCCGATGCACATCGTCGCCAATCCATAGGTGACGCCGCGTTTTCGCATTTCGTAAATCAATGTCGTTAAAATGCGTGCGCCGCTCGCGCCGAGCGGATGGCCAAGGGCGATCGCCCCGCCATTGACGTTTACTTTCGCCCGGTCGAGCTCCAGCTGGCGAATGCACTCCAGCGATTGCGAGGCGAACGCTTCGTTCAGCTCGACAAGCCCCACATCGTCAAGCGACAACCCGGCGCGGCCCAGCGCCTTGCGTGTTGCGAAAATAGGACCAAGGCCCATCACGGCCGGTTCGACGCCGGCGACCGCTGAAGTGACATAGGTGGCCAACGGCTTGAGCCCGAGTTCTTTTGCCTTTTCGGCGCTCATTAACAAAAGCGCTGCCGCCCCGTCGTTAACGCCGGACGAGTTGCCAGCTGTCACCGTACCGTTTTCAAACAACGGCGGCAGCTTGGCCAACTTCTCTAACGTCGTATCCGGACGGGGATGCTCGTCTTTGTCGACCACAATGCGGTTGCCTTTCCGATCGTAATACACAACCGGCACCAGTTCATCAGCGAATCGGTTCGATTCCATCGCCTGTTTCGCTCTCATTTGGCTTTCATAAGCAAACTCATCTTGCGCCTCGCGCGTAATGCCGAACCGCTTCGCCACGTTTTCTGCCGTTTGTGGCATACTGTCGGTGCCATACATTTCGTGCATTTTCGGATTAATAAAGCGCCAGCCGATCGTTGTATCGTACATCTCGATGTTGCCGCGCGGAAAATCACTCGCTGGCTTCGGCATGACAAACGGCGCACGTGTCATGCTTTCCACGCCACCGGCAATCATGATATCCGCCTCATTCGCCAAAATCGCCCGCGCCGCATAATTGACAGCATCAAGGCCAGAACCGCACAACCGGTTGACCGTCACCCCTGCGATCTCAATCGGCAGCCCTGCCAACAACGCCGCCATGCGGGCAACGTTGCGGTTGTCTTCGCCGGCTTGATTGGCATTGCCAAGAACGACATCATCAATTTGTTCGACCGGCAAACCCGGATTTCGCTCGATGAGCGCCCGGATGACCATAGCAGCTAAATCATCCGGTCTGACGTCTTTTAATACGCCTTTGTAGCGGCCAATTGGCGTGCGCACCGCATCAACGATGACCACTTCTCTCGCCATCTTTTTCCTCCCCCTTGCTAAACCGAACCGTCAGTCCATCAGTTGTTCTCACGATTCGTGTAGTCGTAAACACCACGTCCCGTTTTGCGGCCGAGCCGCCCGGCTTTAACATATTGCTCCAACAATGGTGCTGGACGATATTTTTCCCCCAGCTTTTCATGCAAATATTTCAAGTTGTTCAACCTTGCATCAAGCCCAACTAAATCCGCGAGTTCAAACGGCCCCATCGGGAAGTTGAGACCGAGTTTAATCGCCTTGTCAATCTCTTCCGGCGTTCCCACGCCTTCTTGCAACATGTAAAACGCCTCATTTCCGACAAGGGCGCTGATCCGGCTCGTGACAAATCCCGGAAATTCATTAACGACAACGGTTTCTTTCCCCATTCGCCCGGCGACTTCCTTCGCCACTTGCGCTGTTTCATCGCTTGTCTCTAGACCACGGATGATCTCGACCAGCTTCATTTTATGAACCGGATTGAAAAAGTGCATGGCGATAACCCGTTCTGGCCGCCCCGTGAATGATCCGATTTCCGTCGGGCTCATCGTCGATGTATTCGTCGCAAAATAGCACGACGCCGGCGCATGGGCATCAATCGTTTCAAAGACTTGCTTTTTCAACTCAATCTTTTCCGGCACGGCCTCAATCACCAAATCAGCGTCACGCACAGCGTCAGCTAAATCAAGCGAATACGAAAGGCGCGCTTCAGCCTCTTGCCGCTCTCCCGTTGTCAGTTTCCCCCGAGCGACCGCTTGTTCAAAAATCGAGGTAATTTCGTTTCTAGCATGATCCAACTGTTCTTGCTTGATGTCAACCAATGTCGTCTGAAATCCGCCGACAGCGCCGACATAAGCGATGCCTCTCCCCATTACGCCGCTGCCGACAACAACAAGACGTTCGACCATTGTCTTCCTCCTCTCACATGTTGAACTATAGTGGCTGATGCATCGAGCAGGGGCTTCGTTTCGCCAAGCCGAAAATGCTGTGAAATGAATGGTCACCCCATCGATGACGACAGGGTGCACCGCAAACCGAAACATGCCTTCTGTCGCCCGGACAAGCGGGCGGATGACTTACGCTCCCTTAGAGACATGTCCGGCAACGCCATTTTTTCAGCCATGCTGCCGGACAAGCCCTCCCTTACACACCAAACGGATTGAGCGGACGCGGTCCGTAATATGACAGCACGCTCTTCGTTTCCGTGTACAAATCAAGCGCCTCGACGGACAACTCGCGCCCAAATCCAGATTGTTTGTAACCGCCAAACGGCGTGCCCGGGAAGGCGGAAAACGGGCTGTTGACCATCACAATGCCAGAGCGCAGTTGCTTCGCCACGCGAACAGCACGTCCATGATCTTTCGTCCAAATCGCGGCCGCCAGACCATAGTCGCTATCGTTCGCCAACTCAACCGCTTCTTCTTCTTCGCGGAATTTCATGACGACGACAACCGGCCCGAAAATTTCTTCTCGAACCGCTTTCATTTGATGGTTTACGTTCGTCAAAATCGTCGGCTCATACCAGTAGCCATTTTCAAAGCCCTCGACTACCGCTTCTTTCCCACCAGCAGCGATCGTCGCCCCGTCAGCGACCGCTGACTGCACGTATTCATCAATGACTTGGAGCTGTCCGCGGCTGATGATCGCCCCAACATGCGTACCGGCATCAAACGGATTGCCGAGTTTGAGCTGCTTTGTTTTCGCCACGAACGATTCCATAAAGGCATCATAAATGCTTTCATGCACGTACAAGCGAGAGCGCGCCTCACACGATTGGCCGCTATTATAGAAAATGCCGAACAACGAACCGGCAACAGCAGTCTCTAAGTCAACGTCCGGAAATACAAGGCTCGGCGACTTGCCCCCCAACTCGAGCGTCACCCGTTTTAATGTTTTCGACGCCTTCTCCATAATTTCCTTCCCGACTGGTGTCGATCCAGTGAATGCAACTTTGTCAACAAGCGGATGCTCGACCAAATAATCGCCAACTTCCGACCCGGCACCGGTCACCACGTTGACAACCCCCTCCGGGACGCCAGCTTCATGACAAATTTCCGCCAACACAAGGCAAGTGAGCGGCGTCAACGATGCCGGCTTGATGACAACCGAGCATCCTACTGCAATAGCAGGCGCGATTTTCCAAGCTGCCATCATCATCGGATAGTTCCAAGGAATGACTTGTGCACAGACGCCAACCGGTTCTTTTTCTGTATAGTTATGAAACGCCCCTGGCATCGGATTGACCGCCCCGCGGTGGCCAATGAGCGCTCCGGCAAAAAACTCAAAATCTTCAATGGCTTGCATGACTTGTCCTTGCGCCGCTGACAGCGCTTTGCCGGTATTTAAAATCTCCAATTCAACGAGTTCATTGAAACGTTCACGCATGATCGCCGCAATTTGATACAAGATGCGGGCTCGCTTTTGCACCGGGAAATGACGCCATTTCCCATGATCAAACGCACGCCGCGCTGCCTGCACCGCCCGTTCGGCATCCTCGCGCGTCCCCTTCGCAACGCGGGCAACCGGTTCGCCCGTGGCCGGATTGATCACCTCAAACGTTTCTCCTGAAGCGCTTTCCACCCGCTCGCCGTTAATAATCAAATGATAGAAATCACGTTTTGTCGGCATGGATTCCATTTTCTTTTGTTTGACAGTTGCCATGGTCTCTTTCCCCCTTGTGCTTAGTTTCCTTGGAACGTTGGTTTCCGTTTTTCGAAAAACGCCTTGACCCCTTCGCGATGGTCGGATGTCAATCCCGCAATGCGCTGGCATTCCGCTTCTCGTTCGAGGTAGCGGTCAAATGCGGCTTCTTCGCTTTCCTGAAGCAGCCGCTTCACAAGTCCAATTGCCTTTGTCGGCATAGCAGCGAGCCGCTCGGCAAACTGCGTTACTTCCTCCTCCCAATTTGATAGAGGAATCACTTTTGTTGCCAGCCCGAGCGAGACGGCCTGTTCAGCATATATTTTTTCCCCGAGCACCGCAACTTCAAGTGCCTTCGCCCGTCCGATGAGACGAGGCAAATAGTAGAGATGGCCGGCATCCGGCACAAGGCCGATATGGATAAACGCCGGGGCGAAACTCGCTTTTTCCGAAAGAAGCCGAAAATCGCACGCCAACGCCAAACTCATACCCGCACCGGCCGCCACCCCATTCACTGCCGCGACGACTGGCTTTTCAAGCCGGTGAAGCGCTCTCATCATCGGCGCATATCGAGTGCGCAACACATCGCCATGGTTCATCTCTTCTGTTACACCACTCAAATCTTCCCCGGCGCAAAACGCCCGCCCGGCACCTGTAATCACGACACAACGCACGTTTTGGTCCGCCGCTGCCTGCTTTAACGACTTAATCACTTCGGCGTTCATCTGCTCTGTAAACGCATTCATCTGATCAGGCCGGTTCAGCGTCAACCAAGCGACTTGCTCCTTCACTTCATACCGGATTGTTTCGTACATAAAGCGCCCCCCTTTATTTTCCTTGGAAGCGCGGCTTCCGTTTTTCCAAAAACGCCGCCATCCCTTCTTTTTGGTCTTCCGAGGCGAACAACAGATAGAAGTTTTTCCGCTCAAATTGCATGCCTTCATACAGTGGATAATCGACCGCTTTTTGCACCGCTTCCTTGATCAGCCGGAGAGCCAACGGCGGCTGTGCGGCAAGACGCCCGGCTAACCGCATCGTTTCTTCCATTAGCAGTTCAGGGCTGACGACGCGCGTAACGATGCCGAGTTTGTGCGCCTCCTTTGCTGACAAGCGCTCCCCGGTCCATAGCCACTCAAGCGCCCGTTTCGGTCCGATTAGTTTCGTTAACCTCTGCGTGCCTCCTGCACCTGGCATAACGCCAAGGTTCACTTCCGGAAAACCGAACTCCGCGGTTGACGAAGCAATCAAAAGATCGCACGTAAGCGCCAACTCAAAGCCGCCCCCAAGCGCCAGACCGTTTACGGCAGCAATCATCGGGGTTTTGATGATGGACAGGCGATCCCAATCCGCGAACTGGTTCAGCAACTCAAGACGAACAGGGTCATCTTCCGCCATCTCTTTAATATCCGCCCCTGCCGCAAACGCCCGCCCGCGCCCGGTAAGCACGATGACGCGCACTGCTTCATCCCGGTCAAACGTTTCGGCCGCCATCACGATTTCCGCCACCATTTGGCGGCTTAACGCATTCAACACATCCGGACGCGCGAGTTCAATGACGCCAACTGCCCCCTCTTGCCGCACGGCAATCGAAACAAATTCACTCATGTTCCACTTCCTCACCCACCATAAACGTGACAAGATCCCCGGCGAACGACATGACGTCTTTGGCCGATGCTTTTGCTTCTTTCGTTTTCATCGCTTCTTGAAACGCTTCCCGGCTGTCGTAATACATTTCACATAACAAATAATATTCGCTTTCTGTCCCCATCGGCGTGCCGGTAATTTTCGTCACCTTAATTTTTCGAAGGCCGGGAATTTTTTCTGTCAGCGGCACGTGCGTTCCGTAATAGTGAGCATCGAACTGCTCCTTATCTTTCGGTTGTTTGTATAGGGCGATCATTTTAAACATCGCGAACGTCTCCTCCCCTTTTTCTTATCCTAACGTTAATACGGGCTTCATCGCTTCAAACGGATTTTTGCATTGTTTGCAATAGAAAATGCTGCGACAGGCGGTCGGACCGAACAAGTTTTCCATCACTGTCCGCTCAGCTCCGCAATACGGACACTCGACTTGCCATGCCCCCGGCGACATTTGCTGCGGCGGCGGGGCAATGCCGAACTGCTTCAGCCGTTCGCGCCCGGTTTCGCTGATCCGGTCAGAGGTCCATGGCGGCTGGCGAAGGAACTCAACCGTCACCGCCGAGGCCCCTGCTTCCTTTAACGCTTCCTCCACCCTGGCGCGGATGATATCGAGCGCCGGACACCCGAGAAACGTCGGCAACAAAGAAACCGAGACCGATCCATCATGAACGTCAACCTGTTCCACCATCCCGAGATCGACGATGCTAACCGAATGGATTTCCGGGTCCTTCACCAACTCCAACGTTTTCCAAACCTCTTCCTTTGTCATGGTTCTCCCTCACATGTTCCGATCGTCAATATGCTTCCCGTCCCTCCGGCCCGGGCACCGTTCCGCCCTGCTTGCCTTCCGCGCGGCCGACCACGTTGCTGTCGGCTGCTGTTTCAGAAGGACGGGAAAGCGATGACATCGGTCTTTTTCGAAACAAAATGCGTCTCTCACCATACAGCTTGTGGAATGGCGCGATAAACTTCTGAGAGCGTTGCCAGTGCATCATCCAAGTCCGGCGTATGCTCGCCGTTGCGGCCGTTGCCATGTTTCATACCGAATGGCATGGGCCACTCGAGCCCGACTTCAGCAAAAGCCGGCGCCAACGCTGCGATCGTCTTTTCTGTCAGCTCCTTTTCGTCGTCAATCAACCCCCATCGCGCCATGTCCGCCCCTTTCGCCCCAAGCGTCAATACGCCGGCAAAATCAGCCGCCACATCTTGAACGGCTTTCGCCATTCGCGTCCGCGCTTCACCCGGGGCATTCGTCAATTGAACAAACCACGTATGCCAATGGAGCAAATGATAGTGCAGCTCCACTTGAATTTTCGCTGCCACTTCGGCCAACGGCGTATATGCGCTTTTTGTCAATGATTCAAGGCGAACGCGCTTCGCCTGTGTATAAAAGTACTGGCGGACAACGGTGAATGCCCAGTCATAGCGGGGCTCACGCAAGTAGTGCCCCGGACCGTTTGGCAGCTCGAGCAATACCGCGTTGCGCCGCGCCGCAGCCGGCCGGGCGTGGGCCAATTCATCAGCAGGACCGTGGCCCAGCTCTTCAAGCAGCTGATAGTACATGGCAGCGTGCCCCATCGTGTCCTGGCTGATGGAAGAAAACGCGATGTCTTCTTCAATATGGGGGGCCAACCCAAGCCATTCCGACCCCCGGTAGGCAACTAAAAAATCATCATCCGCAAGCTGGAACAACAACTCAACAAGCGCTTCCTGACCATCGGGATGAAAATGGATTTGTTTTTCGCTCATCGCCGAATCTCGCCTTTCCATGATAAAATTTCTTTTTCATCAAACATCTTTTGCTCGTATTTACGCCACCGTTTTTTCAAATCTCCGTATCCTCGCGTCAACCGGTAATCTTTGTTATCGAGCCGCTTAAGTGCTGCTTTTTCCTCTTCATTGATTCGCCGGATATAATCCCGTTTCACAACCCAAAGGTCAGAAACCGGCTCGCGGCGCATAAAGTTCTCCTGCGCCATGACGAACGCAATCTCCTCATTCGGAGCAAGCAGGCTGAATTGGTGTTGAAGCGGTGCGTCCGGCGTTCTTCGACTGAACACCTCAAACACTTGATAAAAGCCTTGTTCTTTCCCCATTGTGATCATCCCCCTTTCATCCAACCGCCCGTACGGCGCTGAGCGCTTCGCGCACCCAGGCGTTCTGCTTATGCGCCGTCCGGCGCAATTCAAGCCGCTCTTGCGATTTCGGTCCATTGTTGCGGATGATTTCTTTAAATTTCTCCCAATCCGGTTGCCGGTAAATCCACTTTCCTTGCTCCTTATCAAAATGCATCGTCTCATCCGGAATCTTCAGTCCGAGCGACCAAATGCGCGGCACATACTTTGTAAAGTAGTCTTGGCGCAATTGTTCATTTGTTTTGGTACGGATGCGGTATTTGATCGTGGCATCCTGTTTGGACGTTCCTGTCGTTTCCGCCGTCGGCGGGCCGAAAAACATGAGCAGCGCTTCCCACCAACGGTTAAGTGCCTCTTGGAGCATCTCTTTTTGTTCTTTCGTTCCCTCGGCTAACGCTAAAATAATCGACTCGCCATGCTGGGCATGAAACACCTCTTCAGCGCAAATGCGCTTCAATGCCCGCGCATACGGTCCGTATGACGCATCCAGCATATTGGTCTGCGTCATAATCGCCGCTCCGTCGACAAGCCAACCGATCAACCCGGCGTCCGCCCACGTCGGTGCTGCCATATGAAAGACATTGTGAAACTTCAACCGCTCATTCAACAAATCTTCAAGAATATCTTCCCTTGTCTTGCCGAGAGGAGCCATCAAGTCCTCTGCGACCCGAATCAGCAGCTGGCCATGTCCCATTTCATCCTGCACTTTTGCCATAATGCCAAGCTTTCGGCGCAATGACGGCGCCTTTGGCACCCACTCTTTTTCTGGAAGCGCCCCCATAATTTCGCTGACTGCATGCATCGCGATGAGCTTAATGAGTGTCGTCCGATATTCGTCCGGCATCCAATCGTCTGCCTCGATTTTCTCCCCCGCCTCGATGCGGCGCATAAACCGCTCATACTTTTCCTCTTCAGACAGGCGAGTAAACACCATTGTCGTCCCCATTATCCATCCCCCTATTAATATGATTTAAAAAATATATAACGTTTATTTAACGTCATTATATTTTATTGTTATAAACTTTGCAAGATTTTTTTTCTATCTTTTCCCTTAATTCAGATAAGTTGCTTCGCTTCGAGCTTGCGCTGATCAATGACACGCACCGCTTTTCCCTCTGAACGAGGAAGCGTTTTCGGTGGATGAAGACGAACACCAATCGAAATCAAGCAATGCGTTTTTAACAACGATTGGACACGTCGAACAAGCTCAAGCGCCGCACCGCTTTGCAAATCGCCGCCAATCCTATTGTAAAAATATTCCGTCACCTCAGCATGCAATTCAAGCGCTTCCAAATGTCCTTTGAGAAGCCGATGCAATTGATAGTGTGGAGCCAGTTCCGAAACACGAAGGAGGTGATGCTCAATTTCCGATGGAAATACATTGACACCACGGATAATAATCATGTCGTCAACGCGTCCTTTGACCCGCGACATGCGCACCGTCGTCCGTCCACAAACACACCGCTCTCTTGTCACGGAAGCGATATCACCTGTCCGATAGCGGATAACCGGAAATGCTTCTTTCGTCAAACTCGTAAAAACAAGCTCTCCTTCTTCCCCTTCGGCCACCGGCTCAAGCGTTTTCGGATTGATGACTTCAACAAAGAAATGATCTTCGGCAATATGGAGGCCGTTTTGCGCTTCATGGCATTCCATGGCCACCCCAGGGCCGATCACTTCACTTAATCCATAAATATCACACGCTTTAATGCCAAATTCCTCTTCAAGTGTACGCCGCATTTCTTCCGACCATGGCTCCGCACCAAAAATCCCGTATTTCAACGACGTCCGCCGAGGATCTTTGCCCAATTCTCTCATCCGCTCGGCAATGTTTAACACATAAGACGGCGTGCCGCAAATGATGGTCGGCTGAAAATCTTCAATGATCATCACTTGCCGGTCAGTGTTGCCGCCGGAAACAGGAATGGTGACCGCCCCAAGCCGTTCACTGCCATAATGAATCCCAAGTCCGCCTGTAAACAGCCCGTACCCATATGCATTGTGAACGATGTCCCCCGGCTTTCCACCAGCTATAGCGAACGCCCGCGCTACAATATCGGCCCAATGATCGATATCCTGTCTTGTATAAGCAACAACTGTCGGTTTGCCGCTCGTGCCGCTTGATGCGTGCAAGCGAACGCATTGAGTGGTGTCAACCGCCAACAGGCCAAACGGATAATGTGCGCGCAAATCGCTTTTGGTCGTAAACGGCAACCTACGCACATCATCCAACGTCCGAACATCCTCAGGCTTCACACCCGCTTGGTCAAACTGCTCGCGATAAAATGGCACCCGCTTATACACCCGTTCCACTGTCGCCTGCAACCGCCCAAGCTGGAGTGCCTCAAGCTCACTGCGCTCGGCTGTCTCAATGTCATGCAAAATCATTGTCAAATCCCCCTTTTTTTAAAGCGATTTCATCGGGAATAAAAATATATAACGTTTATTAAACGTTATATATTAAAATATCATATTTAATTTTAAAATAGGTTAAATATTTTAAAATGTCAACACTTTTTTGAGCAGAAAACGGTCAAAATAATGATGAAAGTGCAGCGAGACCTCTGCTTTGCATGTTTGCTGGAATAAATTTCCGATCTCAAAGGACGGGAAGAGCACAACTCGGGAGTAGGTGCAAGATGAATGTTAGTGGACGTCAGCCAAACCGCAGAACGAACGAAAGATCGATCATGTTCTTTTTGGACTGAATGTAGAAGGCACGGAGAACATCCAATGGGAAAACGGAGCGAAATCTTCCAAAGATAAAAGATTCATGGCACGGACGAACGACCAATCACCGGATATGTTTAAAGGGCGGGAACAGCCCAAAATACGCTCAAGGAGACGAAAGGTTGGTTTCGCCGCGAAACGGAAAATCTTCCTCTTCAAGCTAAAGGAAGGGGAAGCCGTTCACATTTAAATCGTTTCTTCAAAATGATCAATTTTCTCTCGCAACATACGAGAAAAGATTCACAGACGAGTTTCTCCCCCATCCGGGCATAAAAAACCTTATCAAAGTGTGCATATTTCTAAATACATCTATGAGCAGGCGTTGCTCGTCCCCTAGCATGAAAATGCCTGATCAAGGCGCAGGCATTTTTACGGAAAAAAGGAAAGCAGCGCCCATAATAAGTGAGCGCGCCTTCCTGTTCCCATTCATTCCATTAAATTTTCATAATCCCCCCCGTGCTCGCTGAGGTGACATGCTTCGAGTAGCGGGCGAGATATCCGGTTTTCACTTTCGGCTCAAAGCCTTTCCAGTTCGCCTTCCGGCGTTCGAGCTCTTCATCAGAAAGCTTGACGTTGATCGTCCGTTTGACCGTGTCGATTTCGATGATATCGCCGTCTTCGATAAACGCGATCGGCCCACCCTCAGCCGCTTCCGGAGAGACGTGTCCAATCGACAAGCCGCGCGAAGCACCGGAGAAGCGGCCGTCAGTGACAAGCGCCACCTTTGTACCGAGCCCCATGCCGACAATTTGCGATGTCGGGGCGAGCATTTCCGGCATTCCAGGGCCGCCTTTTGGCCCTTCGTAGCGGATGACGACAACATGGCCAGGTTGGATTTTGCCGCTGACGATGCCTTCAAGCGCTTCCTCTTGAGAGTCAAAGACGATCGCCGGCCCTTCATGGCGCGTAATGCCGCCTTGCACCGCCCCGGTTTTAATGACGGCGCCGTCCGGAGCCAAGTTGCCGAACAAAATGGCGAGCCCGCCCGTTTCCGAATACGGGTTGTCGATCGGCCGGATGACGTCATAGTTTTTCACTTCACAGCCGGCAATGTTTTCGCCAAGCGTTTTGCCGGTGACGGTGAGCGTATCGAGATGAAGCGCCCCTTCTTTTTTCGCCAGCTCGTTCAACACCGCCGAAACGCCGCCCGCTTCATGCAAATCTTCGATGTAATGGACATCCGATGCCGGGGCGAGTTTCGCCAAATGCGGCACGCGCGCCGCCACTTCGTTAATGCGCTCAAGCGAGTACTCGATGCCGGCTTCATTGGCGATCGCGAGCGTATGCAGCACCGTGTTCGTTGAGCCACCGAGTGCCATATCAAGCGCGAACGCGTTGTCGATCGCTTTTTCCGTGACGATGTCGCGCGGTTTAATGTCATGTTCGATCAAATACATGAGCTGTTTCGCCGACTCGCGGACAAACTCCTTGCGCGCCGGGTCGATTGCCAAAATCGTGCCGTTGCCCGGCAGCGCGAGCCCAAGCGCTTCGGCCAGACAGTTCATCGAATTGGCGGTAAACATGCCTGAACACGACCCGCACGTCGGACAGCCGTATCGTTCAAGCTCTTCAAGCCCTTTCTCATCGAGCGTTCCCCCTAAATACGCCCCGACTCCTTCAAACACGGACGAGAGGGAAATTTTCCGCCCGTCTTTCGTCACGCCGGCTTTCATCGGCCCGCCGCTGACGAAAATTGTCGGAATGTTGAGCCGCATCGCCGCCATCATCATTCCCGGCGTAATTTTGTCGCAGTTCGGAATGCACACCATGCCGTCAAACCAATGTGCGGAAACAACGGTTTCAATCGAGTCGGCGATAATTTCCCGGCTCGGAAGTGAATAGCGCATCCCGATATGCCCCATCGCAATGCCGTCATCGACGCCGATTGTATTCATTTCAAACGGCACGCCGCCCGCCTCACGGATCGCTTCCTTCACGATTTTCCCAAACTCTTGCAGATGGACGTGCCCTGGAATAATGTCAATATACGAATTGACAACCGCGATAAACGGTTTGTCAAAATCTTCTTCCTTCACGCCGGCCGCCCGCAACAAGCTGCGGTGCGGAGCCCGGTCAAATCCTTTTTTGATCATGTCGCTGCGCCGTGTTTTCATTGAAAGTCCCTCCATCGTTCAGATTAATAGGTTGCTAGTATTGTACCACTTTTTCTAATAAAATGACAATTAACTTTATTCCGAATGCGTTTTCATTCCTTGTTCCCGCCGACGTCGCGCCAAAATCACCTGTTCCCCTTGACAATGGAGAGATTTGGCGGCATAATGTCTTACAAACTACGAATCGTTGAAATGCCCTTGACAGTGAAATACTGATAACGGCACGGGACTAGTAAACCGAGGGAATGCGCCAGAGAGTGGGACCCATAGGCTGGAAGGTTCCTCGCAGGAAGCCGGTTGAACCTGCCCTAGACGGCCGCTTATGCAAACATAAGCCGCACGCCTGCGTTACAGGTCAAAGAGGGTGCTTTAGGCGCCAAAAAAGGTGGTACCGCGGAACGCTTTTCCGTCCTTTTACGAAAGGAGGAAAAGCGTTTTTTGTTGCTCCGCTGCTTTGCAGAATGGCCATTCAACATACAAAGGAGCATTCCCGTTAGGAGCTTTTCCGGGGACTTGATCAAAAAAAGCCCTCTTGGTATGATGCAGGGGTGCCAAACAATACCTACCATCATGCCAAGGAGGACTTCAGATGAATTGTACACA